>NZ_BAAHAF010000001.1:0-12549 GCF_054777815.1 Angustibacter speluncae
GGCGACCAGGCCGACCCCGCCGAGCGCGAACGGCAGCACGACCGCACCCGTGGCGGCCAGCGTGCCCGCGCGGGCGGCCCGCACCGGGGCCGCCTGGCCCGGACGCGTGGTGCCGTCGCCGAGCACGCTGCCGCCCGCGCCCGTCGTGGTGACGACGCCGCCGGTCGTGGTGGTCGTGGTCGACGGCGCAGTGGTGGTCGGCGGGGTCGTCGTGGTCGGCGGGGTGGTCGTGGTGGGCGGCGTGGTCGACGACGAGCAGTCGAGGGCCGGCGCGTCGTCGTAGGCGCCGGCGGCGCCGACCTCGAGCAGCGAGGTCTGGGCCAGGGTCAGCACGGCCTGCGTGGTCGACCGGGTGTCCTGGTCGTTCGGCACGGCCGCGGCACCGGCGGCGACGCGTGCGTCGTAGGCGGCCTGGTCGTAGGCGATGCCGCCGCGCAGCGCAGCGGGCAGCGTGCAGCCGTACTGGAGCGCCCGCACGTAGTCGGACGCGAGCCGGGCCTGCGCGACCCAGCCGCCCGCGTGGAAGGCCTGACCGGCCAGACCGGTGGTGTTCGCGTTCGGGGTGGTGGCGAGCGACAGGTCGGCGACGCCGCCGGTGGTGTCGTCCTGCAGGGCCGCCAGGTACCCGAGCGCCTCCTCGCCGTCGGCGTCGTCGCTGCCGCCGGCCGCGAACAGCGCCTGCGCCGCGAACGCCGAGGCGTCGGCGTGGCTCGTGCAGGTGGCGCCGGGCGCGGTCGGGGTGAGCGGGAAGCCGCCGTCGGCGCACTGCAGCCCGCGCAGGAACGTCACGGCCGCCGGGTCGGGGCCGGCGCCGGCGCGCTGCAGGCCGATGATGCCGAAGGTCTGCCCGATCGTGTTGGCGTACTGGCCGAACGAGCTCTGGTCGGCGAACTGGCCCTCGGGGGTCATCAGCGACTGCAGGCGCGCGACGAGGTCGGTGCCGCCGCTGCCGAAGGACGTCGGGTCCTCGCCCTGCACGACGGCCAGGAACAGGGCCTTGGCCGTCGCGTTGGCGAAGTAGTGCTGCTCCGCCGGCCGGGTGGCGTCGCCCGCGTCGTAGTACGAGACGTAGGTCTCGACGTCGTCGGCGACGAAGGTCGTGGCGGCCGCGGCGCGGGTCTGGCCGGCGCCCGCGGCGTCCAGCGCGATGACGGCGTCGATGGTGAGGCCGTGGTCGGGGTAGCCGAAGCTCTCGATGTAGCCGGGGCCGGCCCCGAGCAGCCGGTCGACGTACCCCGCGCCCGCCTGGTCGGCGGCGGTGGTGGTGACCGGGCCGGGGGCCGCGGTGGCGGGGACGAGCAGCGCGCCGCCCGCGACGGCGGGGGCGAGCAGGAGCGCACCGACGAGGCCGGTGCGGACCCGCGAGCCGCGGGTCGTGGTCGTGCTGGACATGGGTGGTGCCTTCCGGATGAGCGGTCACGTGACCTCGCCCGGTCCGGGGCCTGCACGCGAGGGCGCCGGCTGGCCGGGCTCCGTCCCGCATACCTCGACGGTGGATGGAGCCGCTCGCGAGGACAGGCATTCCGGCTCGTACCCGGCCGAGACGGGGCCGGGCACCTACGGTTGCGGGTCAGCGCCGGACTTCGACCGGCTTCCCCTGCGCGTCGCGTGGTGGTGCAGCGGCCACCCTAGCCCCGTCCGAAGGGGCGCGACGACCACGCGGTGCGTGAGTACGATCACCGGTACAGGCGTCGACCCGGCCATCACCGGCGAGCCTCCGGAAGAACGGGCGGCCCGCGCCAGGGTCGCCCCGGTAGAACCGGACGGAACCGGCCCGTCACCGCACCGGCGAACGAGCGGCCGCCGCGTCCCCACCCGGGGAGGCGACGGCAAGCGAGGTGGTACCGCGGCCCGTCCCGAGGGGACGGGGTCGTCCTCGCACCCCGGCGCTCCCGGCCCGACCGGCCGGGGCACGTGAGGAGCGAGCGAGACGTGACGTACCCGCAGGTGGGCGCATCCCCCCGGTTCCCCGAGATCGAGGCGCGCGTGCGCCGCTACTGGGACGAGGACGGCACCTTCGTCGCCAGCGTCGAGCAGCGGCCCGCGGGCGACGACGGCGCCAACGAGTTCGTCTTCTACGACGGCCCACCGTTCGCCAACGGCCTGCCGCACTACGGCCACCTGCTCACCGGGTACGTCAAGGACGTCGTGCCGCGCTACCAGACCATGCGCGGGCGCAGGGTCGAGCGGCGCTTCGGCTGGGACACCCACGGCCTGCCGGCCGAGCTCGAGGCCGAGCGCGAGCTCGGCATCAAGGGCCGCGGCGACGTGCTCGAGATGGGCATCGAGGTCTTCAACGACGCCTGCCGCTCGTCGGTGCTGCGGTACACGAAGGAGTGGGAGGAGTACGTCACCCGGCAGGCGCGCTGGGTCGACTTCGACAACGCGTACCGGACGCTCGACCTGCCGTACATGGAGAGCGTCATCTGGGCGTTCAAGACCCTGTACGACAAGGGCTGGGTGTACGAGGGCTTCCGCGTCCTGCCCTACTGCTGGGTCGACGAGACGCCGCTGTCGAACCACGAGCTGCGGATGGACGAGGACGTCTACCAGGCGCGCCAGGACCCGTCGCTGACGGTGTGGTTCCGGCTCGAGACCGGTGAGCGGCTGATGGCGTGGACGACGACGCCGTGGACGCTGCCGTCCAACCTCGGCGTCGCGGTCGGGCCCGACCTCGACTACGTGGTGGTCGAGCACGAGGGCGAGCGGTACGTGCTGGCCGAGGCGCGGCTGCACTCGTACATGCGCGAGCTGGGCAAGGACGCCGAGGAACGCGTCGTCGAGCGGCTGAAGGGGTCCGACCTGGTCGGGCGCCGCTACGAGCCGCTGTTCGACTTCCTCACCGACACCGAGCGGTTCGGCACCGAGCAGGCGTGGCGGGTGCTCGACGGCGGCGACGAGGTCACCACCACCGACGGCACCGGCGTGGTGCACATGGCGCCCGCGTACGGCGAGGTCGACCAGAAGATCTGCGAGGGCAACGGCATCCCGACCGTCCTCACCATCGACGAGCGGGCGCGGTTCACGTCGGTCGTGCCGCCGTACGAGGGCACGCAGGTGTTCGAGGCGAACCGCCAGATCACGTCCGACCTGCGCGAGGCCGGCCACGTGGTGCGCTCGGAGACCTACGACCACAGCTACCCGCACTGCTGGCGCTGCCGGAACCCGTTGGTCTACAAGGCGGTCTCGTCGTGGTTCGTCGAGGTCACCGCGTTCCGCGACCGCATGGTCGAGCTGAACGAGCAGATCACCTGGGTGCCCGAGCACGTCAAGCACGGGCAGTTCGGCAAGTGGCTGTCGAACGCGCGCGACTGGTCGATCAGCCGGAACCGGTTCTGGGGCAGCCCGATCCCGGTCTGGCAGTCCGACGACCCGACCTACCCGCGCACGGACGTGTACGGGTCGTTGGCCGAGCTCGAGCGCGACTTCGGCGTCGAGGTCACCGACCTGCACCGGCCGTTCGTCGACCGGCTGACGCGTCCGAACCCCGACGACCCGACCGGGAAGTCGACCATGCGCCGGGTCACCGACGTGCTCGACGTGTGGTTCGACTCCGGCTCGATGTCGTTCGCCCAGGTGCACTACCCGTTCGAGAACGCCGACTGGTTCGAGCACCACTTCCCGGGCGACTTCATCGTCGAGTACATCGGCCAGACCCGCGGCTGGTTCTACACGCTGCACGTGCTGGCCACGGCGCTGTTCGACCGCCCGGCGTTCCGGTCGTGCGTCTCCCACGGCATCGTCCTGGGCAACGACGGCCAGAAGATGTCGAAGTCGCTGCGCAACTACCCCGACGTCACCGAGGTCTTCGACCGCGACGGCGCCGACGCGATGCGCTGGTTCCTGATGTCGAGCCCGATCCTGCGCGGCGGCAACCTGGTCGTCACCGAGCAGGGCATCCGCGACGGCGTGCGCCAGGTGCTGCTGCCGCTGTGGAACACCTGGTCGTTCTTCGCGCTGTACGCCAACGCCGCTCACGACGGCGCGGGCTACGACGCGCGGTGGTCGACCGCGTCCGAGCACGTGCTCGACCGGTACCTGCTGGCCGAGACCCGTTCGCTCGTCGAGCAGGTGCAGGCTGCGCTCGACGCCCTCGACATCGCCGGTGCCTGCGACCTGGTGCGGGCGCACGTCGACACGCTCACCAACTGGTACGTGCGGCGCTCGCGGCAGCGGTTCTGGGACGAGGACGAGGGTGCCTTCGACACCCTCCACACCTCGCTCGAGGTGCTGTGCCGGGTGGCGGCGCCGCTGCTGCCGATGGTGACCGAGGAGATCTGGCAGGGCCTCACGCAGGGCCGCTCGGTGCACCTCACCGACTGGCCCGAGGCCGACGACCTGCCGGCCGACGACGACCTCGTCGCCGCGATGGGCACCGTGCGCTCGGTCTGCTCGTCGGCGCTCGCGCTGCGCAAGGCCGAGGGGCTGCGCGTCCGGCTCCCGCTGACGTCGTTGACCGTCGTGGTCGACGGCGCGTCGGGGCTCGAGCCGTACGCCGACCTGGTGACGTCCGAGGTGAACGTCGCCGAGCTGCGGCTGCTCGACCTCGCCGACGCGGGGGAGCAGGACTTCGGCGTCGAGCGGCGGCTCACCGTGAACGCGCGGGCCGCCGGGCCGCGGCTGGGCAAGGACGTGCAGCAGGCGATCCGCGGTGCGAAGTCGGGCGACTGGTCGGTCTCCGACGACGGCACCGTCACCGCCGGCGGGCTCGTGCTGGTCGAGGGCGAGTACGTGCTCGAGACCGTGGTGAGCCAGGACGGCGGCGGCTCGCGCGCGGTCGGGGTGCTGCCCGGCGGCGGGTTCGTCGTCCTCGACACCGAGGTGACGCCCGAGCTGGCCGCCACCGGCCTGGCGAACGACGTCGTGCGGGTCGTGCAGCAGGCGCGCCGCGACGCCGGCCTGCAGGTCTCGGACCGGATCCGGCTCACGGTCACCGGTTCCGGGCCGGTGTGGGAGGCGGTCGTGGCGCACCAGCACCTCCTCATGACCGAGACGCTCGCGCAGGCCGTCGGCGCCAGCGGCACGCTCGACGACCTCGCGCCCGGCGACGGCGTCGTCGAGGCGACCGTGGGCGACGGCGAGCCGGTGCGGGTGCGGGTCGAGCGCGCCTGACGCAGGCTGGCCGGGTGGACGACGGCGGTGGGCGGCGGTTCGTGCTGCACGACCACCGCCGTCCCCGTCCGCACGTCGACCTGCGGCTCGAGCAGGACGGCGTGCTGCGCTCGTGGGCGGTGCCCAAGGGGCTGCCCGACGACCCCGGGCACGACCGGCTCGCGGTGGCCGTCGACGACCACGACCTCGACCACGTCGACTACGAGGACGAGCACAAGACGGTCGCCGACACCGGGACCTGGGTCGAGGAGGACCGCACCGAGCGGCGGTTCGTCTTCGTGCTGCACGGGCGGGACGGCGCACGCCGGTACGCGCTGATCCGCACGGGCGGCGACCAGTGGCTGCTGCACCTCACCAAGCAGCAACCCGGCTGAGCGAGCAGACGCCTCGGAACGACGACCTGGAAACGGGCGTGGCGTCGGTCGTCGCCCGGTCGTTCCGAGTGGTGTGTCCGCGGCACCACCTAGAGTCGGTTCCATGGCTGACACGCAGGTCCTCGGCATGCACTCCGGCGCCCGCCACGACGACGCCGACCCGGTCGCGGACGCCCGCACCGCCGGCGCCGACGCGGTGCAGGTGTTCCTCGCCGACCCCCAGGACTGGAAGGCGCCGAAGCCGTATCCGCAGGCCGAGGCGCTGCGGGCGAGCGGCCTCGACGTGTACGTCCACGCGCCGTACACGATCAACGTCGCGACGACGAACAACCGCATCCGCATCCCGAGCCGCAAGCTGCTGCTCGCCCACGCCACGATGGCGGCCGAGCTCGGCGCCAAGGGCCTGGTCGTGCACGGTGGACACGTCACGGCGAAGGACGACCCGGCCGCAGGCTTCGACAACTGGCGCAAGACGTTCGCGCGCCAGGCCGACGAGGGCGGCTTCCCGGTGCCGGTGCTCATCGAGAACACCGCGGGCGGCGACAAGGCGATGGCGCGCCGGCTCGACGCGGTGAAGGCGCTCTGGGAGGCCGTCGGCGAGTTCGGCGCCGGGTTCGTGCTCGACACCTGCCACGCCCACGCCGGCGGCCTCGACCTCGGCACCGTCGTCGACGACGTGCTGGCGATCACGGGCCGCATCGACCTGGTGCACTGCAACAACTCCCGCGACGACTTCGACTCCGGCCGCGACCGGCACGCCCCGCTCGCGTCCGGCGAGATCGAGACCGACGCGCTCGTCGAGGTGGTGCGGCGCTCCGGCGCCCCCGTCGTGCTCGAGACGCCGTGCAGCCCGCAGGAGCGGGCCTCCGAGATCACCCTGCTCCGCGAGGCCCTCGCCCGCGGCTGAGGCACCGCCCTCCGTCGAGACCGCAGTAGTCGGGCGAGCCCATGGCTCGGACGCCCGGGTACTGCGGTCTCGGCGTCCGTCCCGGCCCGCCGGTCGTCACGATCGGTCCGTCCGCGGCGACGGCACGCGCACGTCGTGACGACCGGCGGGGTCAGGGGAATCGCAGCGAACCCACCCGGGCCCGCATCCGCCGGCAGACGTGCACGCGGCGGAAGCGCGCCCGCAGCTCGGCCTCGCGCGACAGGTCGGTGCAGTGCAGGAAGCCCTTCACCAGCGGCAGACCCTCGACCCGGTCGGTCGGCTCGTCCCAGTCCTTGTGGACGTGCAGGTAGTGCGAGTCCTCGGTGAACCCGCGGGCCCGGTACCAGCCCAGCGTGGCGGGGTCGTCCCGCGTCCAGGCCTCGACCTCGCCACACCCGCCGGCCACCCTCGCCTCCACCGCCGCGAGCAGCGCCGTCCCCACGCCGCGTCCCTGGTGGTCGGGGTGCACCGCGACCGTCTCGACCGTCGCGGCGCCGGCCGGGTCGTCCGGCAGGGTCAGGTCGAGCACCCCGACCACCGCGCCGTCGTCGACGGCTACGAGCTCGACCGACCGCTCCTCGTACCGCGGCTTCGCCGCCACGACGTCGTCGAAGTAGGCGGTGGCCAGGAACGACAGCACCCGGCACCGCAGCCACCCGACCTCGTCCGCGGGCTCGTAGGGACGCACCTGCACGAGGGCGACCCTGGCACGACGGCACGCCCACCCGCGCGGTCGTTACGCTCGACGCGTGAGCACCGGTGACGGCTGGGACGTCGACGACAGCGAGCGGTCGCAGCTGCTGCGCGACCGCGCGCGCCGCCGCGACGAGCAGGACGAGAAGCAGGCGAAGCGGGCCGCCAGGGCCGAGGCGCAGGCGGCGCGGGTGCGCGAGGTCTACGCCGAGCTGCTCGACCGCGCTCCCGAGCACCGGATGCAGCCGCGGATCGAGCCGGTGCGCGCGGTGTGCGAGCTGCTGGGCGACCCGCAGCGTGCGTACCCCGTCATCCACCTGACGGGTACCAACGGCAAGACGTCGACGGCGCGGGTCGTGGAGCGGCTGCTGCGCGAGCACAACCTGCGCACCGGCCGGTACACGAGCCCGCACCTGCACTCGGTGACCGAGCGGATCAGCATCGACGGCCGGCCGATCAGCGACCGCGCGTTCGCCGACACCTGGGACGAGATCGCGCCGATCGTGGCGATGGTCGACGGCCGGCTCGCGGCCGACGGCGAGCCGGCCCTGACCTACTTCGAGCTGCTCACCGTGATGGCGTTCGCGGCGTTCGCCGAGGCCCCGATCGACGTCGCCGTCGTGGAGGTCGGGCTCGGCGGCACGTGGGACGCCACGAACGTCGTCGAGGCCACCGTGGCCGTCGTGCTGCCGATCTCGCTCGACCACACCCGGATGCTCGGCGACACGGTCGCGCAGATCGCCGAGGAAAAGGCCGGGATCTTCACCGAGGGCGGCTACGTCGTCATGGCCGAGCAGCCGGCCGAGGCGGCCGAGGTGCTGCTCGCCCGCGCCGTCGAGCACGGCTGCACCGTCTCCCGCGAGGGCCCCGAGTTCGGCGTCGTCCGCCGCTCGGTCGCGCTCGGCGGGCAGCAGGTCACCGTGCAGGGCGTGGCGGGGGAGTACACCGACCTGTTCCTGCCGCTGCACGGCGAGCACCAGGCGCACAACCTGGCCGTGGCGATCGCGTCCGTCGAGGCGTTCCTGGGCAACGGCAACCAGCGGCTCGACCCGGCGATCGTGCACGCGGCGGTCGCCGAGGTCTCCTCGCCCGGACGACTCGAGCTCGTGCGTCCCAGCCCCGCGGTCGTCGTCGACGCCGCACACAACGTGGCCGGCGTGCAGGCGCTCGTCGCCTCGCTCGACGAGGCGTTCGCGTTCCGCCACCTCGTCGGCGTCGTGGGGGTGCTCGACGACAAGGACGCCGAGACGATGCTCGAGCAGCTCGAGCCGGTCCTCGACGAGGTGGTGGTCAGCCGGTCGAGCTCGCCGCGCGCGATCCCGGTGGGGGACCTCGCCGAGATCGCCGAGGACGTGTTCGGCGAGGACCGCGTCCACGTCGTGGAGCGGCTCGACGAGGCGCTGGTGACCGCGATGAACCTCACCGAGGCGGCGGTCTCCGACCACGAGGGGCACGGCGGTGGCGTGCTCGTCACCGGCTCGGTCACCGTGGCCGCCGAGGCGCGCCTGCTGCTGCGCGCCCCCGCCGTCGACGCCGGCGAGGGCCTCGAGCACGAGCAGGAGGACGTGGGGTGACGACACCGGCGGCCGAGCACTACGTCGCCGAGCTCGTCCCGCGCGAGCTCACCGGGCTCGCCCGGGTGCGCGCCCGGCTGCAGGCGGGCGCGGCCACCCTGTTCGAGGGCTGGGTGCCCGACCCGCGCACCGGCGAGGTGCGCGTGCGGGCCCGCACGTCGTCCACCCCCGTCCTGCGGCTCCCGGTCGACCACCACGAGGCCGCCGGGCTGCTGGGCAAGGTGCAGGACGATCTCGATCGCCTCGACGCCGAGTCGTTCCAGCGGGAGTGGGGCCTGTGAGGGCGAGGCTGCTCGCCACCTGCCTGGTGCTCGAGGCGTTCGTCGTGTTCTTCGCGACGCTGGTCGCGACCGCGCTGTCGAGCGTCCCCGACCGCACCGTGTGGACGGTGGGGCTGGTGCTCGTCGTCGTCTGCGTCCTCGCCGCCGGGCTGGCGCGGCGCCCGGGCGGCGTGGTCGTCGGCTGGGTGGTGCAGGCGATGGTGCTCGCGACGGCGGTCGTCGTCCCCGCGATGGCCGTGCTCGGGGTGGTCTTCGCCGCGCTCTACGGCTGGTTCGTCGTGCTCGGCGGGCGCATCGACCGCGATCGGGCGGCGTGGGAGGCGCAGCAGCCGGAGCAGCCGGACGAGGGCGGTCAGCCGCCCGGCCGCACCAGCCCCGTCTCGTAGGCGAGCACCACGGCCTGCACGCGGTCGCGCAGGCCGAGCTTGGTCAGGATGCGGCCCACGTGCGTCTTCACCGTCTGCTCGGCCAGCACGAGCCGCTCGGCGATCTCGCCGTTCGACAGGCCGCCGGCCACCAGCTCGAGCACCTCGCGCTCGCGCGGCGTCAGCGACGCCACCGCGCCGGGGTGCGCCACCGCGCGGGTCGGCCGGGAGGCGAACTCCTCGATCACCCGTCGCGTCACGGCAGGCGCGAGCAGCGCCTCGCCCGCCGCCACGACCCGCACCGCGTGCACGAGGTCGTCGGTGGGGGCGTCCTTGAGCAGGAACCCGCTCGCGCCGGCGCGCAGCGCCTCGTACACGTAGTCGTCCAGGTCGAACGTGGTGAGCACCAGCACCTTCGGCACCCGGTCGCCCGGGAGGCGGGTGATGCGGCGGGTCGCCTCGATGCCGTCCATCACGGGCATCCGCACGTCCATCAGCACGACGTCGGCGTCGCGGGTGCGCGCCGCGTGCACGCCCTGCTCGCCGTCGGCCGCCTGGCCGACCACCTCGATGCCGTCCTGCGCCGCCAGCAGCGCCGAGAACCCCTCGCGCACCATCGCCTGGTCGTCGACGACGACCACCCGGATCGTGGTCACCCGAGGACCTTCTCATCCCTCTCCGCGAGGACGGGGAGCGACGCGGCCGGCAGCACCGCGAGCACCTCGAAGCCGCCGTCGTCGGTCGGGCCGGTCGTGAGGGTGCCCGCTGCGGCGGTGACCCGCTCCCGCATCCCGGTCAGGCCGTGCGCCGGGCCGGGCAGGCGGGTCGGGACGTGGTCGGGCGCAGAGTTGCGCACGAGCACCGTGACGGCGTCGTGGCTGCGCTGCAGCCGCACCGTCGTGCGCGTCCCGGGTGCGTGCCGAGCCACGTTCGACAGCGCCTCCTGCGTCACCCGGAACGCCGTCAGCGACGTGCTGGCGGCCAGACCCGCTGTCGGGCAGTCGATGTCGGCGTCGACCACCAGCCCCGCGCGGCGCGCACCCGCGACCAGCTCCGGTACGTCGTCGACGCCCGGCTGCGGCGCCGTCGCCACCGGGTCGGACGCGTCGCGCAGGACGCCGAGCAGGGTGCGGGTCTCGGTGAGGGCCTCCCGGGCGGTGGCGGCGATCGAGGCCAGCTCCTCGAGCGCCGCGTCCGGCAGCCCGGGACGGCGGTAGCGCGCCGTCTCGGCCTGCACCGCCACCAGCGACATCCGGTGCGCCACGATGTCGTGCAGGTCGCGCGCGATCCGGGCGCGCTCCTGCAGCACCACTCGGGCGGCCTCCTCGGAGGCGCGCAGCTGCTCCTGCTGCCGCAGGGCCGCGCGGCTGCGGGCCAGCCGCCCGGCCAGCCAGCCGATGGCCGCGACGGTCGCCGTCGCGACCGCCCAGCCGGGCGCCAGGTCGTCGCCCTCGATCGCCCCGGCGAGCAGCAGGGTCGTGCCGAGCCAGACCAGGATCGCGCCGACCCACCCGAGGCGGTAGGTCACCGCCGCCAGCAGGGCCAGCAGCACCAGCGTGTGCACGACCAGCCAGGGCCAGGGGGAGCCGGTGCCGGCCGCCGGGTCGGCCTCCGGCAGCACCACCCACAGCACGACCGCACCGGCCGCGCTCGCGACCCACCCCGCCATCGGCGCGAGCCGCACCAGCAGCAGGGGCAGGGCGGCAGCGGCCGCGACGAACGGCGCCGTCCCCCAACCGATCCGGTCCATGTCGTAGGCGGTGGGCGAGGTGCCGAACGCGATCCAGTAGAGCGCGAGCGTCGCCGTGCCGAGCAGCACCCATCCGGTGCGCGAGCGCAGCCGGGGGTCGCTCCACAGCGACGCCACCCCGGCGAGCCGCGTCCGCCGGCGCTGCCGCCTGCGGTCCTTGGTGTCGACGCGCTGGCGGTCGCGGTCCGCCCGGCGCTGCGCCCTGGCGGCACGCCGCCGCTCGCGCCACGCGGTCAGGGGTCGGGCCATGCCAGGAACCCTAGGGAGGCGGGGGCGTCACCGTCGTCATACCGGGGAGCCATCCGCGGGTGGCTCCCCGGTAGCACCCCGACCGCCCGGCGCCTGGTCCTGGCGGTGCCCCGCAGATGGCTCCGCGGACCGATGCCCCGTCCACGACCTCGTTCCTACCGTCCGCGTCGCCGCCGGACGGACCGGCGGCGGGACGGAGCGGGACGATGGCTCTCAGGGTGCGCGCGGCGCTGACGGCGCTGCTCGTGGTGGTGCTCACGACGGTGGTCGGTGCGGGGGTGGGCGCGGCCTCCGGACGGGCGCCGGTGGCCGGGTCGGCGGCGCGTGCCTCGACGGCACCGGCGGTCGTCACGGGCGTGGCCGTGCCGGCCGGGTTCGCCGCGCGGGCGGGCTACGTGCCGCAGCTGGAGGTGCTGCCCTCCGGACCGCGCTGGACCCGCCCGGACGGCGGCTGCTCCTCGCCGTGGGGCGGCACCCGCTACGGGTTCGACGCGGCCTGCCGCGCCCACGACCTCGGCTACGACGTGCTGCGGGACGCCGCCGCGACCGGCCGGCCCTGGTCGGGCACGGCGCGGCTGCACGTCGACCTGCAGCTCGCCGAGGACGTGCTGGCCCGGTGCGGCTCGCTGCCGGCAGGCGAGCGGCCCGGGTGCGTCGTCGTCGCCGGCGTGTTCGCGGTGGCCGTCGGGGTGAACTCGGTCAGCGAGGCCTTCTCGGTCCCGGGCCCGGTCTCGTTCGCCCGGGTCGCTGTGCCGGTCGGCGGTGGGCTGCTGGTGCTCGTGGTCGGGATGCTGCTCGCGCGCCGCGGCCGCTGGCCGTCCGGGGCCGTCGCCACGGTCCCGGCCGGGCTCGCCCTGCTGGCGGCCGCGGCGTCGTGGCAGCCGTCGCTGCTCCCGCGCGAGGCGCCGGTCCAGCTCGCCGTGACGGCGCTGACGACGCTCAGCGTCCTGGCCGTCGGTGCGCTGGTCGACCTCGTCTGGCGCCGCCTGCGCGGGTCGGCGCCCCGGGTGCGGACCGGCCCGGTCGCCGCCGCCCTGGCGGCCTCGGCCCTGCTCGTCGGTGCCACGGCGGGGCACGCCGGGCAGGTGCGGCTCGCGTCGGCCGAGGGGCTGGACGCGCTGCCGCTGGGCGAGTCGCTGCTGGCCGGCGGCGTCGGCGCGCTGCTCGCCCTCGCGGCCACGGTGCTGGCGGTGCAGGGAGGGCGGGTGCTCCGCCGGCTCGCC
>NZ_BAAHAF010000002.1:0-27865 GCF_054777815.1 Angustibacter speluncae
CTGGGCGGCCGGCTGCGGTGCCGGCTGGGCGGCCGGCTGCGGCGCGGGCTGCGACGGCGGCGTCGGCGCGAGCTCGAGGTACGCGGGCCAGTTGCGGACCTGCTCGGCGTACCAGAACTTCGTGTCGCCGGGCAGCGTGACGACCGACGCGCTCGGGTGCTGGGCGACCAGGCGCACCAGCTCGAGCAGCAGCCGCCGGGTGATCGCGACGTCGCCGGTGGTGCCGACCTGCACCGACAGCAGACCGGTGTGCGAGCGGTACCGCTCGTGCAGCCCGTCCGGGCTCTGGTGCGCGGCGATCCACGGCCCGAACGCGTCGTTCCAGGCGAGTGGCGCCGGTTCGGGCGTGAGGATCGCGCGGCTGCCCCGGTGCTCGACCGCGAACACGGTGCCCGCCCGGTCCGCCGAGAGGCCTGCCGAGGCCAGCCGGTCGACGACGGCCTGCACCTCGGCGTCGAACGAGGTGCCTGGCGGGGTCTGCAGCAGCACGATGCCCAGCTGCGGCTTCTGGTCGGCCTGGTCCACGGTGACGTCCCCCTCGGTCGCGTGCGTGCGGTCATCCTGCCAGCCGTGCGCGATCGCCCTCCCCGCGGACGACCGGCTGGCACGATGGGGGATCCACGGGGACGTCGAGGGGGACACGGTGCAGGAGCTGCTCAAGGGGTCGAACGCGCCCGTGCCCACGGGCCCGCTGGCGATCCGGATCGAGTGCTCCGAGCCGGTCGACGCGTCCGCTGTGCTGCTCGGCTCCGATCTGCGGGTTCGCGGCGACCACGACTTCGTCTTCTACAACCAGCCGCAGGCCGCCGGTTGCCGCCTCGATGTCGCGACCGGGACGCTGCACCTCGACCTGGGTCGGGTGGAGCCGTCCGTGCGATCGGTGGCCGTCCTCGTCAGCCTCGACGGCACACGCAGCCGCACCTTCGGCACCGTGGCCGCCCCACCGCGGGTCACCGTGACGTCCGGGCACGCCCCGGTCGCCGCGTTCACCGCGACTGGCCTCGGGCCGGAGAGCGCGCTCCACGTCGTCGAGATCTACCGCCGCGACACGGGCTGGAAGGTGCGGGCCGTCGCGCAGGGGTGGGCTGACGGCCTCGCGGGCCTGGCGCGCTCGTTCGGCGTCGTCGTCGACGACTCCCCGGCTCCGCCCCAGCCCTCTGCTCCGGCGTACGTCCCGCCACCCGCCCCGACGTACGTCCCGCCGCCCGCCCCGACGTACGCCCCGCCGCCCACCTCGACCGTGGCGGCACCGCAGCCCGCACCCACCCGCGTCCTGCTCGACAAGCAGGGTGAGAGCCGGTCCCTCGCGCTCGTGAAGACCGGCAAGGCAGCCAAACCAGGCGTCCTGACGTTCAACCTCAACTGGGCTCAGCCCCGGTTCGGGCGCGGTGTCGACCTCGACCTCGGTTGCTTCGTCGAGATGCAGGACGGCGACAAGATGGTGATCCAGCCGCTCGGCCGTCAGTTCGGCTGGGTGACGAAGTGGCCGTGGATCAAGCTGGACCGCGATGACCGGACGGGGCAGCACGGGTCCGGCGAGACGCTCACGATCCACCGACCCGACCTGATCCGGCGGGTGCTCGTGTTCGCGATGATCTACGAAGGCACCACGGACTTCGGTGCGGTCAAGGCACAGCTCACGATGGACGACCCGACGGGTGGGCAGACCCTGGTCAGGTTGGAGAACCCGAGCGCGCGTCGATCGTGGTGCGCGATCGCGATGGTGAGCGGCAACGGCCTCGACGTGAAGATCACCAAGGAGGAGCGCTACTTCCGCCACCACGAGGAAGCGGACCGGCACTACGGCTACGGGTTCCAGTGGCGAGCCGGCACCAAGCGCTCACGCTGATCAGGCCCCGGCGCGCACCAGCAGCTCCTCCAGCGGCCGTCCGATCCCGGCCGGCACGTCGTACCGGGCGCCGAGCCAGGTGAGCACCTCGCGCGCGGCGGCCGCCGACCGTCCGTAGCCCGGCACCATCGCCGCCAGCGGGAGGTCGGGGTGCGCCTGCTCGACCCGTCGGCTGGCGTCGAACGGGTCGCGGCGCTCGTGCGTCCCGGCGAGCGCGAGCACGTGGTCGACCGCGTGCGACTGCACGAAGCGGGCCGCGGTCAGGTGCTCGCCGCGCAGCTCGCGGTGCACCCCGACGAGCAGGTTGGTCAGCGCCTCGCCCAGGTGGAACGCCACCGAGTCGTCGCGCGGCTCCGGGGGCGCCGCACCTCGCAGCAGGTCGTCGGGCGCGTCGTCCCGCCGCCAGACCACCCGCGCACCCGCGAACGGGACGGCCCGCAGCTCGGCGAGCGTGAACACGGCGTACTCGACGAAGATGCCGTCGTCGAAGAGCACCTTGCAGCCGTCGTGGGTGTGGGGGAACCAGAACGCCACCGGTGCAACTGCTTCCAGCCACGCGACGTCGTGCGCGTAGCGGCCGACCGCGCCGTCGTCGACGACCACGAACACGTCGACGTCGGAGTGCTCGTCGACGCGGTCGGTCTGCTCGCCGACGGAGCCGACGCCGAGCACGGCCAGGACGTCGGGACGGGTGGACAGGTGGGCCGCCAGGTCGTCGAGACGCTGCAGCACGGGGTGGGTCAGCGACACGTCGTCGCCCCTCTCGCTCGGGTCGACGTGTCAGCCCGCGCGGCGGTCCGCCGGGGTCGCGACGGGCGCGACGCTACCGGCGCGGCCCCCGGGAGAGCCAGGGCTGCAGCAACCGGGTCACCTGCGGCAGCACGACGTAGACCATCACCGGCGTCAGCAGCAGGGTCGTGACGAGCAGCCGCAGCGGCAGCGGCCACGACCCCACCAGCGGCGCCAGCAGCCAGCTGAGCAGCAGGTTCATCGGGAAGAACGCCACCAGGATCGTCACGGCCTGCTTCCACCGCGGCGGCGCGGCAGGGGCGACGTCGTGCACCGAGCGGCTCACCGGTTCGTCGAACCAGCCCTCGATGCCGGTGCGGTGCTCGACCCGGGTGTGCTCGACCAGGTCGGCGCCGGCGCGCAGCCACCGGGTGCGCTCGCGCGACTCCTCCCACAGCAGCAGGCTCGCGCGGGAGTCGAAGCGGTACAGCATGTGCCACTCCGGCGACCCGGTCGACGGCCGCACCGACCCCGACCCGAGGAACCCCGGGAAGGTCGACGCGAGCCGCATGCCGGCGTCGACCCAGGCCTGCATCAGGCGCTCGTCGTCCGGGCGGGTGCGGCGGGTGATCGCGACGGTGACGGGGCCGTCCGCAGCGGTGCTCACGCCCCCAGTGTCGCGGGCCGCTGCGGCCGGTCGGTCACCCGCAGCCGGATCGTGCCCTCGACGACGACCGTCCCGTCCGCCAGGAGGCCGTGGACGCGCACGGGCACCTCCGGGTCGCGTCCCGTCCACGCCGACGGGTCGGTCTCGGCGACGCAGGTGACGTCACCCGCCGCCTTGGCGGTGTAGGCGACCTCCATCCCGGTGGGGATCCAGCGCCGGGACGGCGGGATGCTCGCCTCGGCGAGCGCGCCCATCGCCGCCTCGAGCCCGTTGCAGAGGGCGATCGCGTGCACGGTGCCGAGGTGGTTCTGCACCCGCCTGCGCCGGCGCACGACGAGCTCGGCGTGGTTCGGCTCGACCACGGTGAAGCGCGGCCCGATCGAGGCGAAGTACGGCGCCTTCTGCGCGAACGCCAGCGAGAACAGCCGGGTGCCGAGCGGCAGGGACGAGCAGCGGCGCCAGAGCGCGAGGACGTCGGTCACACCGCGATGCTACCGGCGGGTAACCACGAGGTGCCGCGACCGGCACTACCGTCGCGACCGTGCACGACGACCTCAGCCCGACGGCCCGGGCGCTGCTGGCGCTCGAGCTGCTGCAGGCCAGGCCGGGCATCCGCGCGGCCGAGCTGGGCGAGCGGCTCGGCGTCTCCGAGCGCGCGGCCCGGCGCTACGTCGGCGTGCTGCGCGACGCGGGGGTCCCGGTCGAGTCGGTGCGCGGGCCGTACGGCGGCTACCGGGTCGGGCGCGGCCTGCGGCTGCCGCCGCTGATGTTCACCCCGGCGGAGGCGCTCGGGCTGGTCATGGCACTGCTCGACAGCCACCACGGCGCGGTGCGCGACGGCCCGGTCGCGACCGCGCTCGGCAAGCTGGTCCGGGCGCTCCCGGAGCCGGTCGCCCGTCCGGTGGAGGCGATCCGCCAGGTGGCCGCGCACGGCCGCGAGGCGGTACCGCCGCCCTCGGCCGAGATCACCGCGCGGCTCGTCGAGGCGTGCGCCGAGCGACGCGTCGTGCGGCTGCGCCACCACCTGGCGCCGGACGGCCGGATCCGCGAGATGGAGGTCGAGCCCTGGGCGCTGGTGGCCCGGCACGGCCGCTGGTACCTGCTGTGCTGGTCACGCACCCGCGACGCCCGCCGGGTGCTGCGCGTCGACCGGGTGGCCTCGGTCGAGGCGCTCGTGGCCACCTTCGAGCCACCCGCAGACCTCGACCCCGTCGACGCCGTCGCCACCCAGCTCGGCGAGGGCTGGCGGCACCAGGTCGTCGTCGAGGTCGACGCGCCGCCGGAGCAGGTCGAGCAGTGGGTGCAGCGCCACGTCGGGCGGTGCGAGCCGCTCCCCGGCGGACGCACGCGCGTGGTGGGCAGCACGAACGAGCTGCCCTGGTACGCCGAGCAGCTCGCGCTCGTCGACGCACCGTTCCGGGTGCTCGAGCCGCCCGGTTTGCGGGACGCGGTGGCCGTCCTCGGCCGGCGCCTGCTCCAGGCCGCGGACGGGACGGACGAGGCCGACGAGGTCAGTCCCGCGCCGCGCTGACCGCCGCGGCGAGCCCGGCGACCGCGGCGACGGTGCGCACCAGGTCGGCGCGCCGCAGCCGACGCAGGTCGTCGTCGGTCCGGCGCCGGCCGAGCCGGCCGTGCAGCGGCGCGGCGACGGCCGCCGTGGTGCCCAGCGCCACCGCCTGGGCCCCCAGGGCGGCAGCCAGCGCGACCCGCGGTCCGCCACCCCGCAGCCCGGCGAGTGCCGTTGCCGCGGAACCGATCACGGCCGCGTACACCAGCCCGACCAGCGGCGTGATCCGCCGCGAGTGCGCGTCGTGCGCGGCGGCGAAGCGGTCCGGCTGCTCGTCGGCCAGCGCCGGGTAGACCAGCGTGCTCACCGCCAGCTGGAACCCCGCGTGCAGCGCCGACGCGGCGACCAGCGCCGTCGTCCGGTCAGGCACCGAAGCCGTCCGACGGCAGGTCGTCCTCGCCCGCGGCGATCGCGTCGACCACCCGGCGGGCGACGGCATCGGGGTCGAGCCCCTGCGGGAGCCGGGGTGCCTGCCCCGCGAGCGGACGACCGGCCAGCCCGGTCTCGGTGTGCGGCGGCCGCACGTCGAGCACGTGGACGCGGTCGCGCCGCAGCTCGGTGCGCAGCGCGGCGTCGGCGGCGGTGAGGGCCGCCTTCGTCGCGGAGTACGCCACCATCCCGGGCAGCGGCCGCTCGGCCACCACCGCGCTGAGGTTCACCACGAACCCCTGCGACTCGCGCAGCAGCGGCAGCAGCCGGCGCAGCACGGCGAGCGGACCCACGACGTTGGTGAGGAAGAGCTCCTCGAGCACCGCGTCGTCGGTGTCGGCGAGCGGGCCGAACGCCACCACGCCCACCGCGTTCACGACCCCGTCGAGCCCACCGAGCCGCTCCCGCGCGGCCGTCGCGACCGAGTCGCCGGCACCGGCGTCCGCCACGTCGGCGACGACCAGCCGCGGTGCGTCGAGACCGGTTGCGGCGAGCGCGTCGTCGTCGCGCCCGACGAGCAGGAGCCGGGCACCCCGTGCGGCCAGCTCGCGGGCGATGCGGGAGCCGAGCGCCCCGCTCGCGCCGAGCACGACGACGCGGGCACCTTCGAGGTCTCGTCCGGGCACGCTCCGACCGTACGGTCGCGCGGGCGCAGCCGCGCGCTCAGCGGCCGCGGGGGGCGACGGCGAGCGAGACCTCGATAGTCGCGCCGTCCTCGATGCCCTCCGCGGCCCGCACGGCGTCCTTGAGCGGCACCACGTACCCACCCTGCCGCGGCCACAGCGACGTACGGAACTCGGTGCGCCCCACCCGTCCTCGCACCGGGATCATCCCCCAGCCGTAGGTGACGTCGCGCGAGACCGCCTCGAGGTCGGCGGCCTGCTCCTCGGGCACGGCGACGAAGAAGAACGGCGCCGGCCCGCGCCACTGGAAGACCTCGGCCTCGAACCGCAGGTCCATCAGGCGCCCACCACGCGCCGCCGCTCGTCCACAGCCCGCACGCTAGCCCCGGTTCCGGACGTCGTGCGTCCTGTTCGGGCAGCCGCCGGGAAGGGGCTTGACCTTGACGCAGCGTCAACCCCCGACAGTCCTCGCATGACCACGAACCAGCCCTCGGGCGACCCGGCGATCCGGGTCCACGACCTCCGCAAGGCCTACGGCGACCTGCAGGTGCTGCAGGGCGTCGACCTGGAGGTGGCGCGCGGCTCCGTCCTCGCCCTCCTCGGGTCCAACGGCGCCGGGAAGACCACCCTGGTGCGCATCCTGGCGACGCTGCTGCGCGCCGACGCGGGCAGCGCCCACGTCGACGGCGTCGACGTCGCGGCCGACCCCGCCGGCGTCCGCGAGCGGATCAGCCTCACCGGCCAGTTCGCCGCGGTCGACGAGCGGCTCAGCGGCCGGGAGAACCTCGTGCTGGTCGCCCGGCTGCGGCACCTGCCGGCGCCGAAGCAGGTGGCGGACGGGCTGCTGCAGCGGTTCTCGCTCACCGAGGCCGCCGACCGGAAGGCGTCCACCTACTCGGGCGGCATGCGCCGCCGGCTCGACATCGCGATGAGCCTGGTCGGCGACCCGGCCGTCGTCTTCCTGGACGAGCCGACCACCGGCCTGGACCCGCAGGGGCGCCTGGAGGTGTGGGAGGTCGTCCGCGAGCTCACCCGGCAGGGCACCACCGTCCTGCTCACCACGCAGTACCTCGAGGAGGCCGAGCAGCTCGCCGACCGGATCGCGATCCTGCACGACGGCCGGGTGCTCGTCGACGGCACGCTCGCCGAGCTGAAGCGGCTGCTGCCGCCGGCGCGGGTCGAGTACGTCGAGAAGCAGCCGACGCTCGAGGAGGTCTTCCTCGCCCTCACCGGCGAACCCACCACCGACACCACCGACCAGACCGTCCCCCAGGAGCAGTGACCGCCATGTCCGCACGCCACGCCGTCTCCGACACCCTCGTCCTCACCGGGCGCTCGCTCACCCACGTGCTGCGCAGCCCGGACACCATCATCACCACCGCGCTCATGCCGGTCGCGTTCCTGCTGCTGTTCGTCTACGTCTTCGGCGGTGCCATCGACACCGGGTCGGGCACCGGTGCGGGCGGCTACGTCGACTACCTGCTGCCCGGCATCCTGCTCATCACCGTCGCCTCCGGCGTCGCGTACACGGCGTACCGGCTGTTCCTCGACCTGCAGGGCGGGATCGTCGACCGGTTCCGGTCGATGCCCATCGCGCGGTCGTCGGTGCTGTGGGCGCACGTGCTGACCTCGGTGGTGGCCAACCTCGCCTCGCTCGTGCTGGTCGTCCTGGTCGCGCTCGTCATGGGCTTCCGCTCCGGCGCCGGCCTCGGCGCCTGGCTCGCCGTCACCGGCATCATGCTGCTGTTCACCCTGGCGCTCACCTGGCTCGCGGTGATCCCGGGCCTGACGGCCGGCTCGGTCGACGGCGCGAGCGCCTTCTCGTACCCGCTGATCTTCCTGCCGTTCCTCAGCTCGGCGTTCGTGCCCACCGCCTCGATGCCGGGGCCGGTGCGGTGGTTCGCCGAGCACCAGCCGGTGACGGCGATCGTGGACGCCATCCGCGCGCTGCTCGACGAGCGGCCCGTCGGCGGCGACCTCGCGACCGCGCTCGGCTGGTGCGTCGCCCTGCTGGTCGTGGCCGTCGTCGCGGCGGTGCTCACGTACCGGCGCAAGGTCTCGTGAGCGACCCGCGACGAGGGGCAGGATGAGGACGTGCTGACGATCAGCCAGCTGGCCGCCTACACCGGCGTCACGGTGCGCGCGGTGCGGCACTACCACCAGATCGGGCTGCTGCCCGAGCCGCAGCGCGACCGGTCCGGGTACCGGACGTACGGCCCGCACGCGGTGGTCGCACTCGTCCGCATCCGCACCCTCGCCGAGGCCGGCGTGCCGCTGTCGGAGGTGGCCGACCTGGTCGAGGCCGACGAGGAGACCTTCGCCGCGGCGATCCGCCGCATCGACGCCCGGCTGCGGGCGGAGCAGGCCCGGCTGCGGCGCACCCGCGCCCAGGTCGCCCGGCTCGCCGCGGGCGACGCGCTGGTGCTGCCGCCCGAGGTGACCGCCTACCTCGACGCGCTCCGCGCGCTCGGGATCAGCGAGCCGGTGGTGCGCGGCGAGCGGGACGGCTGGATCGTGGTCGCCGCCCGCTGGCCCGACAAGGTCGCCGAGTGGATCCCGGCCAAGATCGCCTCCCTCCAGGACCCCCGCATCGTGCGGCTGTACCGCGCGCTCTCGGAGCTGTTCGAGGACGACGCCGAGGACGGCGCCGAGGCCCTGATGCGCGAGGCCGCCGACCTGATGGCCGAGCTGTCCGAGGAGGCGATGGCGTCGGGCGAGAACCTGCCGGACGCGGACGACGACACCCCGTTCGACCTGCTCGAGCTGCTCGCCCGCGAGACCGACCCGCGGGCGGAGCGGATGCTGGAGCTGATGCAGGAACGCGGCTGGGCGACGTGGACCCGCCTCGAACGGGTCCCGGCGCGCCCGGAACGAACCCGGGAGACGTGAGGGCCGCGCGTGCGGTTCGCTGTCCCCGTGACCGCCGCACCGCTGACGTCCTACCTCGACCTGCCGGACGACGAGCAGGTCGCGGCACTGCGCCCGGCCGCCCTCGAGTCGGCGGCGGCCTTCGGGCTCGACGTCGCCCGGCTCGAGCTCGCCGCGCACGCCTACAACACGACCTTCGACGTCGGGACGGCCGACGGGGCGCGCTTCGCGCTGCGGCTCAACACGAACTCGACGAGCACCCCGGCCGAGGTGCTGGCGCAGCAGGTCTGGCAGCTCGACCTGGCCGAGTACACCGACGTGCTGGTGCCGCAGCCGCAGCGCACGGCGTCCGGCGAGTGGTTCGCGCACGTGCCGTCGGAGCTGTTCGGCCGGCCCCTGCTGTGCACCCTGGCAGGCTGGCTCGACGGCGACGACGTCGGGCAGCCGGACGAGGAGCAGGCGCACGCGATGGGCCGGGCGATGGCGTCGCTCCACGAGCAGGCACCGACGTGGACGCTGCCCGACGGCGGCGAGATGCCGGTGTTCGACGACCCGCTGTTCGGCGACGACGACGTCATGGCCGGGGCGCCGGGGCTGTCCCCCGCGGACCACGAGGTGCTCGACCGCGCCCGCGCCGCCACCGCGGCGGCCCTGGGACGCGTGCACGCCGCCGGCCCGGTGCACGCCATCCACGCCGACCTGCACGGCGGCAACCTGAAGTGGCACGCGGGGCGGCTGGCCGTCTTCGACTTCGACGACTGCGGTCTCGGCACCCCCGCCCTCGACCTGGCCGTCTCGGCGTTCTACCTGCGCGGCGGCGACCCGGGGCCTGAGCGGGCGATGCGGGCCGGGTACGCGCAGGTGCGCCCGCTGCCGGACGTGGACCCCGCCGACCACGAGGCGATGGTGGCCGCGCGGCAGCTGCTGCTCGGCAACGACCTGCTCACGACGACGACCGCCGAGCTGCGCGGCGAGTCGGCGCGGTACCTGGCCGTCACGGTCGAGCGGCTGCGGCACTGGCTCGACACCGGCTCCTTCACCCGGGAGGTGGCCTCGTGAGCCGCACCTCGACCGCCGACCTGCTCGCGCTGCACGGCGTCCGGCTGCTCGGTTTCGCCGAGTCACCCGCTGTCGCGGCCCGTTTCGCGCTCGACCCCGCCGAGGTTGACGAGCTGCTGCTCGACCACCAGGCCTACGGGTGGGTGACGCACTCGGAGTTCGCGGGCTCGCGCGGGTGGTCGCTGACCGAGCGGGGGAAGGCCGAGGACGAGCGACGGCTCGCGGCCGAGCTCGACGCGGTCGCCGGCCGCGACGCGGTCGTCGCCGTCCACCAGCGGTTCCTGCCCCTCAACGGGCGGCTGCAGGCGGCGTGCACCGACTGGCAGCTGCGGGCCACGGCGCAGGACCCGTTGGCGTCCAACGACCACAGCGACCCCGAGTGGGACGCGCGCGTGCTCGACGAGCTCGGTGCCCTGTCGGGCGAGCTCGGTGGCCTGGTGCGGTCGCTGGTGCAGGTGCTCGGCCGGTTCGACGGATACGACGACCGGTTCGCGGCCGCGCTGCGCAAGGCCCGAGAGGGCGAGCACGTCTTCGTCGACGGGCGGGTCGACTCGTGCCACCGGATCTGGTTCGAGCTGCACGAGGACCTCCTCGCCACCCTCGGGATCGAGCGCGGTGCCGACGGCTCCTGACCGGCAGCCCGCGGGGGTCGTCGACCTCGCCGACGCGCACGACGTGCCCGGGGTGGGGCCGAAGTCCGCGGTGCTGTCGCGTCTGCTCCGTCTCGGGTACCCGGTGCCAGCAGGCGTGGTCGTCCTGCCGCACGCGGGTGCGGACGAGATGGGTTCCGCCGCAGCCGCACTCGCCGAGATCCTCGCCGTCCGCTCGTCCGCACCGGACGAGGACGCCGCTGCGTCGTCGTTCGCCGGCGTGCACGAGTCGGTGCTGGGGGTCGTCGCAGATGACGTCGTCGCCGCCGTCGAGCGGGTGCGCGCCTCCGTGGCGAGCGCGGTGGCGGACGCCTACCGCGCCGCCCGGGACGCCGGGGCGCCGTCCGCGTCGGCGGTGCTCGTGCAGCGCCAGGTCGACGCTGCAGCAGCAGGTGTCGCGTTCACGGTCGACCCGCTGACCGGCGCGGACGTGGTCGTCGTCGAGGCCGCCGCCGGGCTGGGCGACGGGGTCGTGGGCGGGACGGTCGACCCCGACCGGTACCGCGTCGACCCGACGGGGACGGTCGTGCGCGAGCGCTCGACCGGCGTGCTCGACGACGGTGCTGTGCGCCAGATCGCCCGGCTCGCACGGGAGGTCGCTGCCGAGCTCGGCGGTCCGCAGGACCTGGAGTGGGCGGTCGACGGCGACGGAGCGGTCTGGTTGCTGCAGGCGCGCCCGGTGACGGCGACGGCGTCGGGCCCCGCGGTGCCCGTGCTGATCGGCGACGAGCCCGTGCTCAGCGGCACCGGCGCCTCCCGCGGGCGGGCCACCGGGACGGCACGCGTGCTCGCGGGCCCGCACGAGCACGAGCGGTTCGCACCGGGCGACGTGCTGGTCTGCCGCACCACCGACCCCGCCTGGGTGCCGCTGCTGACCGTCGCCGCCGCGGTCGTCACCGAGGTCGGCGGCCTGCTCGCGCACGCCGCGATCGTGGCGCGCGAGCTCGGCGTCCCGGCCGTCGTGGGGGTGCCGGGCGCGACGTCCCGGCTCGCGCACGAGCCGGTCGTCACGGTCGACGGCGACCGCGGCGAGGTGCACCCCGCCTGACCCGCGTCAGACGGCCACCGCGCGACGCGCCTCGACCGCGGCGGTGGTCTCGGCCATCACCAGGTCGGCGTTGATCTGCGCGCCCGCCCACGCGCCCGCCGCGGCCGACGACCCGACCTGGGCCGCGATGTCGGCCACGTTGCCCGCCGCCCAGACGCCCGGCACCTCGGTCTTGCCGAACGCGTCGACCGGGAGGTGCACGCCCATCCCGCTCGGGTGCTCGACCGTGGTGAGCCCGAGCGAGCCGAGGAACCCGGTGCGCGCCACGGCGTGCGACCCGGTGGCGAGCACCTCGCGGGCGACGACCGCGCCGTCGGCGAGCCGGACCCCGGTGATCGCGTCGTCCTCGACGAGGACCTCGGCGACGTCGCCCTCCACGACCGGGATGCCGCGCGCGGCGAGCTGCTCGAGCGCCTCGACGGGGAAGGCGACCCCGTTCGCCAGGACGGTGACGTCGGCGCTCAGCTGCCGCAGCAGGAGCGCCTGGTGCACCGACATCGGGCTGACGGCCAGCACGCCGATCGCGCGGTCGCGCACCTCGTAGCCGTGGCAGTACGGGCAGTGGATCAGGTCGCGACCCCACCGCTCGGCCAGGCCCGGTACGTCCGGCAGCTGGTCGACCAGCCCGCTGGTGACGAGCAGCCGCTGCCCGTGCACCTGCCGGCCGTCCGCGAGGCGCACGACGAACCCGTCGTCGACCCGCTCGGCGTCGACCACCTCGGCCTCGACCACGTGGCCGCCGTACTGGCGCACCTCGGCGCGGCCGCGGGCCAGCAGCTCGGCCGGCGGGGTGCCCTCGCGGGCGAACAGCCCGTGCACGGCGTCGGCCGGCGCGTTGCGCGGCGCCCCCGAGTCGAGCACCACCACCGAGCGCCGCGAGCGCCCCAGCATGAGCGCACCGTTCAGCCCGGCCGCGCCCCCTCCCACCACGACCACCTCGTACGCGTCCTGCAGCTCGTCCACCATCTCGTCCTCCTGCGCTCGGTCCCGACGTCTGCACCGAGCGTGCGCCTCGCACCCTGCGGCTGGCAAACGTCGTTGCCGATGTGGCAACCTGGCAGGGTGGAGGACCAGACCCTCGCCGCCGTCGGACCCCGCCTGCGGGCGCTGCGCCAGCAGCGCGAGACCACGCTCGCCGACCTGTCGGCGCAGACCGGCATCTCGGTCAGCACCCTGTCGCGGCTCGAGTCCGGGTCGCGCCGGCCGACCCTGGAGCTGCTGCTGCCGCTGGCCCGCGCGCACGGCGTGACCCTCGACGAGCTCGTCGACGCCCCGCCGACAGGTGACCCGCGTATCCACCTGCGCCCGGTGAAGGCGCACGGCATGACGATGCTGCCGCTGACCCGTCGGCCGGGGGGCATCCAGGCCTACAAGATCGTGATCCCCGGCGGGCGCGGGACGCCGGAGCCGACCCCGCAGACCCACGAGGGCTACGAGTGGGTCTACGTGCTGAACGGACGGCTGCGGCTCGTGCTCGGGGAGCACGACCTGGTGCTCGAGCCCGGCGAGGCCGCCGAGTTCGACACCCGCGTGCCCCACTGGTTCGGCCGCACCGACGAGCGGTCGGTCGAGTTCCTCAGCCTGTTCGGTCGCCAGGGCGAGCGCGCCCACGTCCGCGCCCGCTCGACGAAGAAGGCGACGGACGCCTAGCCGGCCCAGGCCGGCAGGGTCGTGCCCGGGTGCAGGACCGCGACGTCGTCGGCGCTCGGCTGCAGCACGCCGTCGCGGACGTCGGCCAGGAGCACCTCGATCGCGCGCCTGCCGACCACGAGGGTGATGCGGGGGCACCAGAACCCGCCGCCCGGCCAGGGCGCGTAGTGCAGCTCGACGGCGTCCACCGCCGCACCGCCGGTCCCGAGCCAGGCCGGCGAGCGGTCCAGGACCGGCCAGACCGCCACGTCCGCGTCGACCCGCACCGCGCTGCCGAGCATCGGCGTCTCCTCGACGCCGATGCCCTCACGCGCACCCGGCGGGTCCCACGTCAGCGAGAGGACCCGCCCCGACGTGGTCGCCACCTCGACGCCGTGGTCGATCGCGTCGGCGCCGTCGTGCGCCCAGGTCGGCCGCGCCAGCTCACCGACGTCCGTAATCTCGCGCGGCCCCGCTGCTCCGGGAGCCAGCTGCTCGCGGTGGTGGTCGAGCATCCAGTACCGGACGTCGGCGACGACCTCGCCCACCAGCGCGGCGGACCGGTCCCGACGCAGTCGGACCTCGTCCTCGGTCGCCGCCCAGGACGTCGGACGTCCCCGGTCCGCATCGCCGCCCACGGGATGATCGTGCCGGAGGACGGGCTGATCACGCAGCGGGATCAGCTGCCCCGCAGCACCAGGTCCGCGCGGGCGGCCGACTCGGCGACCAGCCGGGCGTTGGCCTCGTCGTTGCGCGCGACCCACTCGCGGGCCTCGTCGGGGGTGCGGCCGTGGGCGACGTGCCGGGCGAGCAGTCGCTCGAGCCGCAGCGCCTCGTCCGGGGCGACGAACCAGGCCTCGTCGAGCTCGGCCCGCACCGGCGCCCACGCCGGGTCGTCGAGCAGCAGGTAGTTGCCCTCGGTGACGACGACCGGCACCTCGCGCGGGACGGCGACCGACCCCGCCACCGCCTCCTCGAGCTCGCGGTGGAACTCCGGGGCGTAGACGACGTCCTCGTCGCGAGCCCGCAGCCGGCGCAGCAGGTGCAGGTAGCCGCCCGCGTCGAAGGTGTCGGGGGCACCCTTGCGGTCGGCGCGGCCCAGCCGGTCGAGCTCGGCCTGCGCCAGGTGGAAGCCGTCCATCGGGACGAGCGCCGCGTCGGTCCCGAGCGCGGCGACGAGCGCGGCGCACAGCGTGCTCTTGCCCGACCCCGGCGAGCCCACGACGCCCACGAGCACGCGCGCCTCGCCGGCGCGCCTGCGCAGGCCGTCGATCCGGTCGAGCAGGGGGGCGAGGTCGGTCACCGCGTCATCGAACCACTTCCGAGACGCGTACCGACTCAGCGGGCGGCGACGGCCTCGATCTCGACCTGCAGCCGCGGGTCGGCCAGGCCGGCGACGACGAGCATCGTGGTGGCGGGCGGCGGGGTCGGCAGGCTGCCGGCGGCCGCGGCGGCGAAGGCGGGGACGTCGGCGGCGTCGGTGAGGTAGATGGTCAGCTTCACCAGGTCGTCGCCGGTCATGCCGGCCTCGGCGAGCACGGCGTGCAGGTGCTCGACGGCCTGGCGGGTCTGCGCCTCGACGCCCTCGAGCGGCTCGCCCTGCGCGTCGTGCCCGACCTGGCCGGAGACGTGGACGACCTGCTGGGCGCCCTGGACGAGCACGCCGGGGCTGTAGAACGGCGAGGCCGGGACGGACGCGGGGGCGAGGGCGGTGCGGACGGTGCTCATGACGGTTCCTCCTGGGTGGGTGCGGTCCCGCGGGCGAGCGCGCGCAGGGAGTCGAGCTCGGAGCGGACGGCGGCGCGGTGCGCGGGGCCGAGGCGGCCGGCGCGGCTGAGCAGCAGCAGGCCGTGGTAGGCGAGCACGAGGCGGGCGGCCTCGGTGCGCACCTGGGTGCGGGTGGCGCCCGACGCCGAGCGGCGGACGACGTCCTCGAACCGGCGCTGCACCAGGTCGAGGCCCTCGCGGACGCGCTCGCCCGGCACGGCGTCGGAGCCGCCGAACTCGGCGGCCGAGTTCACCAGCAGGCAGCCGTACCCGTCGTCGTAGGGCGGGTGGAACAGGCTGGTGAACAGCTGCTCGAGGTCGTCCGGGCCGGCGTCGGGACCGGCGAACCGGTCGAGGCGCGGCGTAATGAGGACCGCGAGGTAGTGCTCGAGCGCACGGCGGAACAGGCCGGTCTTGTCACCGAACGCCTGGTAGAGGCTGCTCGCCCGCAGGCCCGTCGCCGCCTCCAGGTCGACCACGGACGTGTCGCGGAACCCGGTGCGCCGGAACGCGTGCATCGCCGCGTCGAGCACCTG
Organism: Angustibacter speluncae; assembly: GCF_054777815.1. Taxonomy (NCBI): domain Bacteria; kingdom Bacillati; phylum Actinomycetota; class Actinomycetes; order Kineosporiales; family Kineosporiaceae; genus Angustibacter; species Angustibacter speluncae. The sequence goes on from NZ_BAAHAF010000002.1 coordinate 15,422, forward strand.
CTCCTCGTCGAACGCTCTCGGCCTCGCCATGCGAGCAATTCTGTAGTGAACATTCCAGAACTGTCAAGAGCTGCGTGGGTGCACCCGCCGCGTCACGGCCCGCGCGTGCAGCAGCAGGGCCGGGACGGCGAACAGCGCCGGCCAGGCGACCACCACCATCGCGCCGAGCACGACCACCCACGGGTCGGTGCCGGACGTCGCCGCGACGGCGGCCACCGCGAGCGCGAGCACGACGAGGAGCACCGTCGCGGCCCTGCCGCCCAGCCCGACCGGGACCGCCGGGGCGGCCAGGCCGACGAGCAGCCCGCAGACGGTGCCGAGCGCCGCGCCGACGACGAGCGCGACCAGTCCGGCCCAGAGGGTCACGTACCCGGCCAACGCGAGCGCGCCCCCCAACCCGTCGCCGAGCGCCAGCAGGGCCGCGACGAACCCGAAGGACGCTGCGTACGCCAGGCCCGCGAGCGCCCCGTACTCCGCTCCCAGCCCGACGCTCCACCCCACGTCGCGGACCCCGTTCTTGAACACGTTCAAATCTTACTCCACCGAGCCCGGGCGGGTTAGTCGTTCGTGGTGCGTCGCAGGGCGCACCTACCATCGAGGACGCCATGCAGGACTACCCCCCGAAGGTCACGACCTTCTTCTCCGGCGACGACGCGCCGCCCTCGAGCGACCCCGACACCCGCTCGCCGTCGGCGTTCCTGCGCTGGGTGCTGCGCCAGCAGCCCGGGGTCATCGCGCTGTCGACCGTGACGGCGCTGCTGTGGTTCCTGCCGATGACGTTCGGGCCGTGGATCTTCGGTCGCGCGGTCGACGACGGCATCCTCGCCGGCGACCGCGGCGCCCTGCTCGGCTGGGCCGGGCTGATGCTCGCCATCGCCGTCGTCGGCGGGATCTTCGGCGTCGTCTTCCACACCTACGTCGTCCGCTCGTGGCTGGTCGCGCTCTACGGCACGACGAAGATGGTGACGCGCAAGGTCGCGCAGATGGGGCACGTCCTGCCCCGGCGCACGCCGACGGGCGAGGTGCTGAGCGTGGCGTCCGGCGACGCCGACGAGTTCGGCGCGCTCACCGAGATCATCGCCCGCTCCGCCGCGCAGCTGGTCTCGTTCCTCACCGTCGCCGCGATCGTGCTGTCGACGTCGTGGCAGCTCGGCGTCGTCGTGCTGCTCGGTGCACCGGTGCTCGTCGTGGCCGCGATGCCGCTGCTGCGCCCGCTGCACCGCCGGCAGGAGGTCGAGCGCACCCGCACCTCCGACCTCACCTCGCTCGCGACCGACATCGTCGCCGGCCTGCGCATCCTGCGCGGCATCGGCGGCGAGGACACCTTCGGCCGCAACTACGGGACGCAGTCCCAGCTGGCGAAGCGGGCCGGGGTGGCGTCCGGCGTCTGGCAGGCGGCGGTCGAGGCGGTCGGCGTGCTGCTGTCCGGCCTGTTCCTGGTCAGCCTGGTGTGGCTCGGCACCCGGCAGGTGCAGCAGGGCGTCCTGACCGTCGGCGAGCTGGTCACCTTCCTCGGCTACGGCGTGTTCATGGTCGGGCCGATCCGCACCTTCTTCGAGCTCGCGCAGAAGGTCACCAAGTCGCTGGTCAGCGCGCGCAAGGCGGTCGCGGTGTTCGACCAGCGCCCGCCGTGGCGCGACCCGCACGCCCCGGTCGCCCTCGACGGCGGCGCCGCCCTGGTCGACGCGGCGAGCGGGTTCACCGCGCACCCGGGTCTGCTCACCGTCGTCGTCTCCGCGGTGCCCGACGACAGCGCCGCGCTCGCCGACCGGCTCGGCCGCTACCTGCCGCCCGACACCGACACCGTCGCCGAGGACGACGCGGTCGGCCTGAAGGGACGCGCCGCCCGCCGTGCCCGCGCCGACCGGCACGCGCGCCGCGCCGCGCTGGCCGTCGCCGACGAGGAGCGGGCCGGGCGCGAGTGGGGCGTCACGCTCGGCGGGGTCGACCTGTCGCGGGCGCGCCTCACCGACGTGCGCCGCACCGTGCTGGTGAGCGACACCGCCAGCGCCCTGTTCGCCGGCACGCTGCAGGACGCCATCGACCCCCACGGCCGGCTGAGCCGCGAGGACGCCGAGACGGCGCTGCGGGTCGCGAGCGCCGAGGACGTCTACGACGCGTTGCCCGAGGGCTGGCAGGGCCAGCTCGACGAGCGCGGTCGCGGGCTGTCCGGCGGCCAGCGCCAGCGCGTGGTGCTCGCCCGCGCCCTCGCCGCCGACGCCCCCGTCCTGGTGCTGGTCGATCCCACGTCGGCGGTCGACGCCCACACCGAGGCGCGCATCGCCGAGCGGGTGCACGCGCTGCGCGAGGGACGCACCACCGTCGTCTGCACGGTCTCGCCGCTGTGGCTGCACCACGCCGACCGCGTCGTGATGCTCGACGGCGGACGCGTCGCCGCCGAGGGCCGGCACGCCGACCTGCTCGACACCGACCCCGCGTACCGGCACCTGGTGGCCCGCGCGCTCGACGAGGAGGTCACGCTGTGACCGACCTCCTCTCGACGTCCGAGCAGACCTGGCGCGACCGCGCCGGCGACCCGCCCGTCGTCCCGGCCGAGCTGCTCCCGCCGACCGGCGCCGGGCCGCGGGCGCGCTGGCGCGCGCTGTGGGCGCGGCACGACCTGCGCCGGCAGCGCGCCGAGGACACCTACGCCGCGTCGCGGCGTCCCGAGCGGGGCTGGCCGGTGTCGGGCAACCGCGAGGTCGTGACGTTCTTCCGCGGACTGCTCGCCACCCGCCGCGGCGTCGTCGTGGCGGTGGTGGGGCTGAACGGCCTGGCGGCCGCCGCCGGCCTGGTGGTGCCGCGGCTGCTCGGCGAGCTGGTGAACGGCACGGTCGAGTCCGGCGGACCGGGGCTCGACACGCTCGCGCTCATGGTCGTCGGCATCGTGCTGGCCCAGGCCGGGTTCACCTTCCTCGGCCAGCGGCTGTCGACGCTGTTCGGCCAGGACCTGCTGGCCGGGGCGCGCGAGTACGTCGTCCGCACGATCCTGCGGCTGCCGCTCGGCGCGGTCGAGAGCGCCAGCACCGGCGACCTGGTCACCCGGGTCACCCGCGACGTCGGGACGATGAGCCGCGCCGTCCAGTTCGGCCTGCCGTTCCTCATCATCTCGCTCATCACCGTCGTGCTGTCGGTGGTCGCGATGCTGCTGAACTCGGTGGTGCTGGCCGTGCCGGCGCTGCTCGCGTTCGCCACCTGCTTCTTCGCGGTGCGCTCGTACCTGCGCCGCGCGCCCAAGGCGTACATCACCGAGGGCTCCACCTACTCGCGGATCAACACCACGCTGACCGAGACGGTCGAGGGCGCGCGCACGGTCGAGGCGCTCGGGCTGTCCGGACGCCGGGTGCGCGCCGGTGACGACGACATCGCGGTGTCGTCGCAGGCCGAGCGGTACGGCATGACGCTGCGCAACGTGCTGTTCGGCTGGATGAACATGGCGTTCCAGACGCCGCGCGTGGTCACGCTGCTCGTCGGTGCGCTCGCCTACGCCGAGGGCTGGGCCGACCTCGGCCAGATCACCGCGGCGGTGCTCTACGTCGAGGCGCTCGGCGAGCCGCTCGACCGGCTCATCGGCGAGATCGACCGGCTGCAGGTGGGCGCCGCGTCGACGAGCCGGCTGCTCGGCATCGCCGAGGTGCCGCCCGATCGCACGCCCTCCGGCGCGCTGCCCGAGGGCGACCGCCTCGAGGGGCGCGACCTGCGGTTCGCCTACCGCGAGGGCCACGACGTGCTGCACGGCGTCGACCTCGCGCTGCGTCCCGGCGAGCGGCTCGCCGTGGTCGGCCCGAGCGGGTCCGGCAAGTCGACGCTCGGGCGCCTGCTGTCGGGCATCAACCGGCCGCGCACGGGCGAGGCCACCGTCGGCGGCGTCGCCCTGGTCGACCTGCCGCTGGAGGTGCTGCGCACCGAGGTCGCCCTGGTCACCCAGGAGCACCACGTCTTCATCGGCACCGTCCGCGACAACATCGTGCTGGCGCGCTCGGGCGTCGACGACGTCGCGGTGCGCGAGGCGCTGCGCGCCGTCGGCTCGCTCGACTGGGTCGAGCGGCTGCCCCAGGGCCTCGACACGGTCGTCGGGTCCGGACGGTTCGCGCTGACGCCGGCGCAGGCGCAGCAGGTCGCGCTCGCCCGGCTGGTGGTGGCCGACCCGCACACCCTGGTGCTCGACGAGGCCACCTCGTTGATCGACCCGCGCACCGCGCGCACGCTCGAGGGGTCCATGAACGCGCTGCTCGAGGGCCGCACCGTGGTCGCGATCGCGCACCGGCTGCACACCGCGCACGACGCCGACCGCATCGCGGTGGTCGTCGACGGCCACGTGGTCGAGCTCGGCAGCCACCACGAGCTGGTCGAGCTCGACGGCGAGTACGCCGCCCTTTGGCGCGCCTGGACCAGCTGAGCCGGGGCCACCCGTCCGGACCTGCGGCTCCGGTCGGTGCGGGCCGTCCGCGAGCCAGGCCCTACATTTCCGGACGTGAGCGCCCAGGCCCCGTCCGCAGTCATCCTGATCCGTGCGTCCAGCTTCGTCCCCAACCCGGCGACGGCGGCGGACAACGCGTTCCAGCGCGACGTGCCGGACGGGCAGTCCGACGAGGCGACGTCGGCCAAGGCGCTCGCCGAGATGGACGCCCTCGCCCGGGCCCTGCGCGAGGCGGGCGTGCGGGTCCACGTCTTCGAGGACGACGACCACACCCGGCCCGACAGCGTCTTCCCCAACAACTGGGTGTCGACCCACTCCGGCGGATACGTCGCGGTCTACCCGATGTACGCCTCGAACCGGCGCCACGAGCGCCGCGCCGACATCCTCGAGATGCTCAAGTCCGAGTACCGGGTGCAGACGATCGTCGACTACTCCGGTCTGGAGCCCGACGGCATCTTCCTCGAGGGCACCGGCGCCATGGTGCTCGACCACGTGTCGCGCGTGGCCTACGCGGCAGTCAGCCACCGGGCCGACACCCACGTGCTCGAGCGCTTCTGCAGCGACTTCAACTACGAGCCGATGGCCTTCGAAGCCGCCGACTCCGACGGGGTGGCGGTCTACCACACCAACGTGATCGCCTGCGTCGGCACCGACGTCGCCCTGATCGCCCTCGAGATGATCGCGGACGAGCACCGACGCGACCAGGTGCGGGAGCGCCTGAGCGTCAACGGTCGCAAGGTCGTCGAGCTGACCGAGGACCAGGTCCGCGAGTTCGCCGGCAACGCGGTCGAGCTGTGCGGACGCACGCCGGACGGCCGGCGCCGCTACGTGATGGCGATGTCCGCCCGCGCCCATCGCTCGCTGCGCCCCGACCAGGTCGCGGTGATCGAGGAGTCCTGCGAGATCCTCGTGGTCGACGTCCCCACCATCGAGCTCGCCGGCGGGTCGGTGCGCTGCATGATCGCCGGCATCCACCTCGACCGTCGACCGGCGTCCGAGCCGGAGCTGACCGAGGCCGTCGAGGCGATCAACGAGGAGGACCCCGGGACCGCGGACGGCCAGGACCTGGTCGACGCGGACGTCGAGGGCTGATGGTCCCCGCAACGACGTCGAGCTGACCGTGGGCGAGCCGTCTGCGCGCGTCGCGCGCCGGGTGCGCGCCGACCTCGGCGCGGACGCCGTCGAGGCCCTCGGGCTGCTGACCGACCTGCCCGAGACGCTGCCGCTCGGCGCGGGCCTCGACCCCGACCGGGTGCACGGGGCGCTGGTGCTGGCGGCCGGCGGCGACCTCGCCCGGCTGCGCGAGGCGGTCGAGCTCGCCCGCACCGACTGGCGCGACGCGCTCGTCGCCGGCGGTCTCGCCGACGACGGCTGGCGGCAGCGGCTCGACGTCGAGCTCGGCCCCGCCTGAGGGCTCACGCTCGCGCGTCGACGACGACCACCCGAGGCGAGAGGTCCGCGCCGAGCAGCGCCCGGTCGGCGGTCACGAACGGAAGACCCTCGGTCGCCGCCTGGGCGACGAGCAGCCTGTCGAAGGGGTCGCGGTGCGGGAGGCCGGTGACCTCGCGACTGGCCCAGGCGTGCGCGGCCGAGACCGGCAGCACCCGGACGCCCGCCGCGGCGACCCGGTCCACCAGGTCGGTCGGCACGTCCAGCCTGCCGAGCTCGGCCTTGATGGCGATCTCCCACAGGCTCGCCGCCGAGACCTGCACGGCAGCAGCCGACGAGACCCGGCTCCTGGCGAGCGGACCGAACGCGTCGTCGTCGGTGAGGAGCCAGAGCAGCACGTGCGTGTCGAGCAGCATCAGCGGCCCTCGAACGCCGCCACCACCTCGGCGTCAGGTTCATCGAAGGTGTCCGGGTCGTAGCGGATGACGCCCGCTGCGGTCCCGAACACCAGGTCGGGACGGCGGTGGGGCACCAGGTCGGCCACCGGCTTGCCCGCTCGGGCGATCACCACGTGCTCACCCCGCTCCACCTGCTCCAGGAGCCGCGACAGGCTCGACTTCGCCTCGTGCACGTTCACCACGGTCACCATGCAGCGAGCGTAGTGGGCTAGACCTGGCTAAGTCACCCGGTTCGGCGGATGGGCTCCTCGCGGTCGTGCGCGAAGAACCGCGTGGTGCCCTCGTCGTTGAACAGCAGTCCGGCGGCGACGAACAGCGCCACGGCCGAGGCGAGGTACACCAGCAGCTGCGGCAGCGGAGGGCCGGAGAGCGATCCCCACACGTTCACGACGACGCCGAGGGCCAGGTAGACCCCCGCCGCCCACCGAGCCCAGCGGGCACCCCGCCACAGGAAGACCGACAGCACGGCCGCCACGACGGCGCCGACGACCAGCGCGACCAGGTTCGTCCCGGCGCCGCCGTCCTCGGCCGGGGCGTCGGTCAGCAGCAGGAGGTCGACGACGTTGAGGGCGACGTTGACCCACAGCAGCACCACCGCCGCCCTGACGGCCCACGGCGGTCCCGTGCGTACCACCGACCGCGGCGCGTCCTGCTCGTGCTCGTCCGTGCTCATGCCCGCCCCCGTCGTCCGTCCCCGCGCCGGTGCCCGGGCCGGCGCGCAGCCTCCCACGGATCGGCCGTGGCCCGCGGCGTCCGTCCTCAGCGGACGTAGTCGTCGTAGGTCGCCTTGCGCCGGAACGGCATCGCGTGCTGCGCGACGAAGCCCTGGGGGACCGTCTCGAGGGTCAGGACGCCGTACTCCTCCGGCCAGCTGCCGTCGCGGGGCAGCTTGAACGTCCCCATCAGCATGTCGACGACCGGGAGGTGGATGGCGTAGTTGCAGTCCCAGTAGTCCTCGTGCCGCGCGTGGTGCCAGTGGTGGTAGCGCGGGAGGGTGAGCACGTACTCGAGCCGGCCGAAGCGGATGTCGAGGTTGGCGTGCGCGACCACCGCCTGCAGGCCGACCAGCACCGCGTAGGCGTTCACGACGGGCTGCTCGAAACCGAGGGCCAGCAGGGGCAGCACGACGATGCTGCGGGTCAGCACGGTCTCGACGAGGTGGACGCGCGAGCCGGCGAGCCAGTCGAGGTCGCGGCTGGAGTGGTGCACCGCGTGGAACTTCCACAGCGTCGTGATGCGGTGGTAGCACCGGTGCAGGAGCGCCTGGGCCAGGTCGGCGAAGAACACGGCCAGCAGGAACTGCACGAGGAACGGCAGCGCGCCGACGACCGCCTGCACGGCCGGCATGTGCGCGGCACCCACGACCACGGACGTGAACGCGGTGACCATGAGCAGGATGAACTGCACCAGCACGTGGCTCATGAAGAAGTAGACGGCGTCCGTGCGCCACCCGACCCGGAAGACGGCGACCGGCCGCCGGGCGAAGTGGTGCTCGAGCGGGACGAAGACCAGGGCCGAGAAGAACAGCGCCAGGACGAACCAGTCCATGCCGAGCGAGTACGGCGTCTGCTCGATCGGCTCGAACTGCACCGTGGTGCCGCCGAGCACGACGGCGAGCCCGCCGGCGGCCAGACCGACCAGCGCGTAACGGCGGTGGTGGCCCCGCAGGACCGCGATCGGGCCGAGGACGAACGTCAGCACGAGTCCGACGAGCAGCATGGTGCGCGCGAAGCCCTCGGTGTAGATCGCCCGGAACTCCTGGCTGGTGAGCAGGTCGGGGAAGTGGAAGCACAGCACCGTCAGCAGGCTGAGGACGCCCAGCAGGCAGGTGGCTCCGGGGGCGAACTGCCGGTGCGTGACCAGCGCGCGCAGCCCGGGTCGGCGAGGCCTCCGGTCGGCCTCGTCGACGGGGTCGCAGGCAGGTGCGTCGCTCATGTCGTCAGTATCGGAGCGCCCGCGACGGACTGGAGGCGGTACGCGTACTCAACCGGGAGCGTCGGCGGCACTCAGCCCTCGAGCAGGCCGCGCAGGTCGTCGGCGGTGACGGCGCCGGTGAGCGCCCCGCCGTCGTCGACGACCTGGTCGAACAGGTCGCGCTTGCGCTCCTGGAGCGCGACGACCTTCTCCTCGATCGTGCCCTGCGACACCAGCCGGAAGACGTGCACCGGACGCTGCTGGCCGATGCGGTGCACGCGGTCGATCGCCTGCGCCTCGGTCGCCGGGTTCCACCACGGGTCGAGGACGAACACGTAGTCGGCCTCGGTGAGCGTCAGGCCGAAACCGCCGGCCTTGAGGCTGATGCAGAACACGTCGCCGTCACCGGCGCGGAAGGCGTCGATCTCCTGCTGCCGGTCGCGGGTGCGGCCGTCGAGGTACCGGGTGGTCAGCCCCTCGTCGTGCAGGCGGTCGCGGGCCATCCGCAGGAACCGGGTGAACTGGCTGAACACCAGCGCCCGGTGGCCCTCGTCGGCGAGCTCGCGGGCGAGCTCGGCCAGGGTGTCGAGCTTGGCCGAGGTGAGGGTCGGGTGGTCCTCCCCGACCAGGCCGGGGTGCAGGCTGAGCTGGCGCAGCCGGGTGAGCGAGGCCAGGATCGCGACCCGGTTCGCGACCGGGTCGTCGAGCAGGCCGAGCACCCGCTGGCGCTCGCGCTGCAGGTGCTGGTCGTACAGGCGCCGGTGCACGGGGTGCAGCGGCACCTGCAGCAGCTGCACCTGCTTCGGCGGCAGGTCGGAGGCCACCTGCTCCTTGGTGCGGCGCAGCATCAGCGGCCGGATGCGGCGGCGCAGCGTGTCGAGCAGGTCCGGCCGGGCCCCGCTCTCGATCGGACGGCGGACCTCCTGGGTGAACCGGTCGGGACGCGGGTACAGCCCGGGGGCGGCGAGCGAGAACATCGACCACAGGTCCATCAGCGAGTTCTCGAGCGGCGTGCCCGTGACGGCGAGCGTGAAGGGCACGTCGAGCCGCCGGGCCGCGTGGTACGTCTTCGACTGGTGGTTCTTCACGAACTGCGCCTCGTCGAGCACCAGTGCGCGCCAACGGTGCTCGCGGAACGAGCGGTCGTCGATGCGGAGCACGGCGTACGACGTCACGACGACGTCGGCGTCACCGACCGCCACGGCCAGCGGCGATCCACGGCGCCGGCTGGTCTCACCCACCACCCGCACCCGCAGCGTCGGGGCGAACCTCGCCGCCTCCGCGGCCCAGGTGCCCACCACGCTCGTCGGCGCCACCACGAGGACCGGCGCGTCGAGGTCACCCTGCTCCTTCGCCCGCACCAGGAGCGCGAGCACCTGCAGCGTCTTGCCCAGACCCATGTCGTCGGCGAGCACGCCGCCGAGACGGGCGTCCCACAGGGCGGTCAGCCAGTGGTAGCCGTCGTGCTGGTACGGGCGCAGCACAGCCGTGAGCCCCTGCGGCAGCGCGGGTCTCGGCGCGTCGGCGAGCCCGCGGACGGCCTCGACGCTGTCCTTCCACCGCTGCGCCTGCGCGCCGACCACGCCGAGCGCCACGAGCTCGTCCCAGAGGCCGAGCTGGAACCTGTTGATGCGCAGGCCGTCCGACGTGCCCTCGGTGAGCGAGCGGGCCTCCTCGATGAGCCGGCGCAGGTCGGACAGCGCGGGGTGGTCGAGGCGGAACCAGGTGCCGGAGTCGAGCAGCAGGGCGTCGTCGTCGCGGGCGAGTGCGGCGAACAGCGGCTCGAACGGCACGTCCTCGTCGTCGACGGTCACGGTGACGTGCAGGTCGAACCAGTCGGTGCGGGCGTCGTCGTCGGACGTCGCGACCTCGATCAGCGGTGCGGCGGTGGCCTCCTCGAACACGGGCAGCTCGTCGACCACCTCGACGTGCACGTCCGGGTCGGCCTCGAGCACCGGCAGCTGCTCGGTGACGAAGCGCACCGCCGCGAGCCCCACCAGGTGCGCGGTCGGCGCGAGCCTCCGTCCACCGCGCGGACCCGGCCCGGTGACGGCTCCCGGGACGTCGTGCAGCGCGGTGACGCGGTCGAGCAGCGCTCGCTCGGCGCCGTGGTCGCGCGCCGCGTCGGCGGCGTCGGAGCGCACCCGCACCCCGCCGTACCGGAACCCGAGCGCGAGACCCACGACACCACCGTCGGTCTCGACCACGACGTCGACCTGCGGCGCCGGCCCGGCGCCGACCTCGACCGAGCCGTCGTCGCTGGTGACGGGCGCCCGGTCGCGCAGCCGCGGCAGCACCAGTCCGGTGAACCGCTCGGCGTCGCCCGCGGGCACCAGCACCGGCCGGCTGTCGAGCAGCAGGTCGGCGAGCGCGTCGTCGACGGGGGCGGCGAGCTCGGCGAGCACCGTGTCGGCGCCGCGCACGACCGCCAGTCCGTGCGCGGGGGTGCCGACCAGCACCAGCTCGCCGGCGCCGGGTCGTGGCTCGAGACCGACGGCCTCGGCCACCAGCCGCACGCCGCCGTCGTCGTCGCGCCGCACGTCGAGCCGGGCCCGCACGGGGTGGTCGAGGAGGGCGACCGTGCCCACGTGCCCGGCGGGCGGCAGCAGCTCGACACCGGCCTCCACCGCGGTCCGCAGCGCCGACCAGCCGGCGGCGCCGAGGTCGTCCAGGACGACGTCGGGCCGGTACCGGTACCGGTCGGACCCGGTCTCGTGCAGCCGGTAGAGCTCGGCGAGCGCGGCGCGGTGCCGTTCGTCGACGTCGGCCGGTGCCCGTCCGTAGCGCTGCCCGATGACGTCGGTCCACTGCGCGGCGCGTGCCCAGGTGCCCGCCCGGGTGCGCCGGGTCGGACGGACGCGGACCGCGAGCACAGTGCCCGGCGGCGCACCGGGCTGCCAGCCGGTGCTGCGCTCGACCACGTCGACGACCAGGCCCATCGCCGCGCCCCCGGCGACGGGCGCGGGTGCGACCGAGGTCGCGAGCAGCGGACCGAGCCGCCGCTCCCACTCCGGGGGCGCCGGCTCGACGCCGTCGACCACCTCGCCCGCGAACTGGGCGCGGGCGGCCAGCAGCAGAGCGACTCCGTGCTTGCAGCGCCCGCCGACCGGGCAGCTGCAGCGCGAGGTCCACGACAGCGGGTCCGAGCCGGCGCGCACCAGGGTCTGGTACGGCTGGCGTCCCGACCCGCGCACCGACGCCAGCAGCATCCGGCCGTGGTCGCCGCTGGTCAGCCCCTCGACCCGGCCCTGCCGGGCGTAGGCCCGGCCGCGGTCGAACGTGGTCTGCCCCACCGTGCGCTGCAGGAGGTGGTCGGCGACCTCGGTGACCCAGGACGCCCCGGCGGGCAGCTGCACGTGCCGCACGCTACCCGTGGCTCACCGCAGCGCGGACTGCACGTCGGTGCGCGCGAAGTCGTCGCCCACGAACAGGAGCGGCTCGCCCGTGACCACGGACAGCGCGTAGGAGAAGCAGTCGCCGAAGTTCAGCCGGGCCGGCGATCCCGACCCCCTGCCGAAGCGCTGGTACGCGGCGCGAGCCACCTGCGCGTGCTGGCGGGAGACCGGGACGGTCTCGATCTCCAGCTCGCTGATGATCTCGTCGAGGCGTCGGGCGTGCGAGGCCGAGCGGGCGTCGGCGACGATGCCGACCTCGACCCAGCTCGCGACGGACATCCTCGTGGGCGATGCCGCGGCGAGACGCAGGCACGCTCCACCGTCGGGTTCCTCGTTGACGATCGCCATCAGCGCCGAGGAGTCGACGATCACGTCGGCAGGCCCGTGCTCAGGTCGTAGAGGTCCTCCACGGTGACGATCTCGCGGTCCTCGTCGCCTGGCATCGACGCGTACTGGCGCACCAGGCTGCGGACCACGTCGATCTTGCGTGCGGTGCGCGCGGCCTCGGGGTCGGTGCCGTGCGCGCGCAGGTACATCTCGAGGGCCCGCTCGATGGCACCGGTCTGGCTCGTGCCGGTCAGCGCAGCGGCCTCGCGCGCGAGCCGGTGCACGCGCTCGTTCTTGATGTTCAGCCCCACGGGACCATTCTACTTTCTCGCGGGTCTACCGCTCTACCCTGGGCTCTCACCCGAGCGCGGCGGCGATCTCCCGGGCGGCTTCGACGACGTCGTCGACGGCCGTCGCGAGCAGCTCGGGACGGTTCGTCACGACGTTGACCGCCGCGAGCACCCCCGCCCCGGGGACCGGGGCGGCGAGCGCGTGCGCGCCGGGGTTGAGCTCGGCGGAGGTGGTGACGTACCCGGCGGCG
>NZ_BAAHAF010000003.1:0-586 GCF_054777815.1 Angustibacter speluncae
CGCTACTGGGACGAGGACGGCACCTTCGTCGCCAGCGTCGAGCAGCGGCCCGCGGGCGACGACGTCCGCGGCACCCGCGGGCTCGCCGGCCGGTCCGAGACCGACGCCGAGGAGCGCCGCGCACGCCGCGCCGCGCCGCGCACGCTGTGGCACGCCAGCCCGGGGAGCCCGGGCCGGTGACCGCACTACTGTTGCCCGGGTGGACGCCCTCCCGCCGCTCGCGGCCGCCATCGACCGGCTGCTCGCGCAGTGCGGCGGCGACGGTGCCCGCGACGTGCTCGACCTCGGCGGCGGCACCGGGGGGCAGGCCGTCCGGCTGGCCGCGTCCGGGCACCGCGTCACCGTCGTCGACCCCAGCCCCGACGCCCTGGCCGCGCTCGGCCGCCGGGCCGACGAGGCGGGCGTCGCCGACCGGCTGCGCGGCGTGCAGGGCGACGCCGACGACCTGCCCGGGCTCGTCGGCGCGGGGTCGGTCGACCTGGTGCTCTGCCACGGTGTGCTCGAGGTCGTCGACGACCCCGCCGCGGCGCTCGCGGGCCTGCGCGCGGTGCTGCGCCCGTCCGGCCGGCTCAGCCTGGTCGTCGCC
>NZ_BAAHAF010000004.1:0-10998 GCF_054777815.1 Angustibacter speluncae
CGGCGCGGGCGTGCGCACCGACGGCCGCAGCGGGGTGCCCGCCGGCGTCGCCGCCGCCCGGCTCACGCCGCCGGTCGCGACCCTGCGCGGGCGCACCGCGCTGAACGCCACCACCCCGCAGGTGCGCCTCGGCGGCGAGCAGGCCACAAGCGGCTCGCTGCAGCTCACGCTCACCTGGAGCACCCTGCCCACCGACCAGCGCAGCGTGCAGGCGGGCCTGCGGCGCAGCACCGACATCCACCTCGGTGCGCTGTGGGAGATGAACGACGGCGCCTCGGGCGCGGTGCAGGAGCTCGGCGGCGGCGACGTCGCGGCGCCGGGCTACGGCTCCACCGTGCTGCGCCTGGGCGGGCGGTCGGAGACCGAGGGGCAGACGCTCACCGTCGCGCTGCGGCAGGTGGGCGACCTCAAGCGCCTGCTCGTCTACGCCTACGCGATCAGCGGGCAGCCCGAGTGGGACGCCCTCGCGCCGGTGCTGTCGGCGACGCTGCGCGGCGGGGTCAGCGTCGACGCGCGGCTCGACCCGGCGCCGCCGGGCGCCGGCACCTGCGCGATCGCCTCGCTGCACCGGGTGGGCGGGGTGCTCGTGCTGCGCCGCGAGGCCGAGTTCCTGCCCGGGCAGCAGCAGGACGTCGCCGAGGCCTACGGCTGGGACCTGCCCTGGGCGTCGGGCCGCACGCTGCCGCCCGTGCGCGTGCGCTGACCCCGTCGGGTCACCGCGCGTCCACCTGCCGTCCCGCCGCCGTCGACCCCGCGTCCACCACCCGTCCACGTGCCCGTCCACGTGCCGGGAGCGCCGCGGACGACCTGTGCGTCCGGGGGCCGGGGCACCCCCGTCCGTGGGGCACAATCGAGCCGCCGGGACGCCCGTCCCGGCCCGCGCGGCGGGGGCCGCGCCGACCGACCGACCTGAGGGGGGTGTGCTCACGTGCGCCACTTCGGCTACCTGTCGCAGGTGAACAGGGCGCGGTACTTCGAGCACGAGCCCCAGCCGATCGACCCGGACGGGCCGGCGGAGGAGCTCGCCGTCGCGCTCGGCGCCACGCTGTACTCCCCCGCCACCCGGGAGGGGCTCGACCAGGTCGTCGTGCGCCAGGCGGAGCGGGGCGCGACCTCGATGGTGCTGTGCCTCGAGGACGCCGTCCCCGACGACCTGCTCGACAAGGCCGAGCAGAACCTGGTCGAGAGCCTGCAGGCGCTGCACGAGCGGCCCCGCCCGACCCCGCTGCTGTTCGTGCGGGTGCGCCGACCCGACCAGCTCACCGACGTCGTCGAGCGGCTCGGCGACGCGGTGCGGACGCTGTCGGGCTTCGTGCTGCCGAAGTTCGGGCGCGCCAACGGCCTGGAGTACCTCGAGGCGCTCGCCGAGGCCGAGCGCGCCTCCGGGCACCGGCTGTTCGCGATGCCGGTGATGGAGTCGCCCGAGATCACCCACGAGGAGACCCGGCAGGACGCCCTGTGCTGGGTGCAGCGGACGCTCACCGAGCGCAAGGAGCAGGTGCTCGCCGTGCGCATCGGCGCCACCGACCTGTCGTCGGTCTACGGCCTGCGCCGCTCACCCGACCTCACCGTCTACGACGTCCGCGTCGTGGCCCAGGTCATCACCGACGTGGTGAACCGGCTCGGCCGGGCCGACGGCACCGGCCACGTCATCACCGGCCCGGTGTGGGAGTACTTCACCGGCGGCGAGCGCATCTTCAAGCCGCGGCTGCGGCAGAGCCTGTTCGAGCGGCACCACGCCGAGGACCTGCGCGCCCAGCTGCTCTCGCGCGACATGGACGGCCTGATCCGCGAGGTCGAGCTCGACAAGGCCAACGGCCTCACCGGCAAGACCGTGATCCACCCGAGCCACGTCCCCGCCGTGAACGCGCTGCAGGTCGTCACGAGCGAGGAGTACGAGGACGCCGTCGCCGTGCTGTCGAGTCCCCAGGGCGGCGTCGCGGCGTCCGGCTACCGGAACAAGATGAACGAGGCGAAGCCGCACTCGGCGTGGGCGCACCGCACCGCCACCCGGGCGCGGATGTTCGGCGTCTCGGCTCCCGACACCACCTTCGTCGAGATCCTCGCCGCGAGCCTGCTCTCGTGACCACGACCGACGCCAGCACGACCGAAGGCACCACCTGGACCGGACGGTGGGTCGCCGACCGCCTCGACGTGCGGCTCGCGACCACGTCGTCGCCTGTCGGCCTCGACCTCCCCGACCTGGTCGGGCTCGCGCTGCGCCGCAACCCGCGCCGCGCGCACCTGCTCGTGTCGCGGGTGCTCGGCAAGCACGTGCCCACCGACCCGCGCGTGGTGCACGGCAGCGGGCTGCTGCTCGGGCTGCTCGTCCGGGAGTCGCTGTCCGGCAACGCACCTCGCGACCACGACGACCTCGGTGCCCTCCTGCGAGCCGCCCTCACCTCGGGCGACGGCGCCGACGCGGCGGCGTTCCGCTCCGCCGTGGGCACCGCCCTCGACGCCGCACCGGTACCGACCCCGGCCCCGCTCGTGCTGGGCTACGCCGAGACCGCCGTGGCGCTCGGGCACTCGGTCGCCCGCGCGCTGCCCGGCGCCGCGTACCTGCACTCGACGCGGCGCGAGGTCACCGGCTTCTCGCCGGTCGGCGGGTTCGAGGAGGAGCACTCGCACGCCACGAGCCACCTGCTGCTGCCCGCCGACCCCGCGCTGCTCGAGGGCGACGGCGCCGCAGCGCGTCCGCTCGTGCTGGTCGACGACGAGCTGAGCACCGGCACCACGGTGCGCAACACGCTCACCGCCCTGCACCGCCTCGCTCCGCGCGAGCGGTACGTCGTCGCCGCGCTGGTCGACCTGCGCTCGGCCGACGACGAGGAGCGCCTCGCCGCGCACGCCGCCGCGCTGGGTGCGCGGGTCGACGTCGTCGCCCTGGTGCGCGGCCGCGTCGACCTGCCGGCCGACGTGCTCGAGCGCGGCACCCGGCTGGTCGAGGACGCGGGCCCGCCCGCCCCGGTCCCGTCCCGCGACGTCCGGGCCGACGCCGTCGCCGTGCCTGCACGCTGGCCCGCCGACCTGCCCGAGGGCGGACGGCACGGCCTCGACGGCGCCGGTCTCCCCCGGGTCGACGACGCGGCGACGGCGCTCGCCCGCGACCTCGCCGGCGCGCTCGCCCCGACCGGCGGCGGCGTCGTGCACGTCGTCGGCACCGAGGAGCAGATGGCCGTCCCGCTCCTCGTGGCCGAGGCCCTCGCCGACGCGCACCCCGACGTGCTGGTGCGCTACTCGACCACCACGCGGTCACCGGCGCTGCCCGTCGACGACGAGGGGTACGCGCTGCGCGACGCGCTGCTGTTCGCCGGCCCCGAGGACGGCGAGCCGCGGTTCGCCTACAACCTGCCGTGCACCGAGGACGCCGACGTCGTCGTGGTCACCGACGACCCCGCCGCGGGCGACGGCCTGCGCGCCGACGGCGGGCTGCTCGACGCGCTGACGTCCCACCCCCGCACCCGGAGGACCCTCGTGACGAGCCTGCCGACCGTCGTCCCGACGCTGCCGTCGGCGCTGCACGGACCGACCTTCGGCTCGTACCGGGCCGACGAGGTGTCGTGGCTGCTCACCGACCTGTCCCACGTGGAGCTGGAGGCGCCCACTGCGGAGCGCGAGCGTGAGATCCAGTCCGGCAGAGCGCACTACGCCGAATCACTGCCGATCGAGTTCCAGCCCGACCCGGCCTACTACGAGCTGTTCCACGCCTCGGTGCGCGACTCGGCGGCGCGCATCGCGCACGCCGTCGGCGTGGTGAGCGAGCTCCTGCTCGCCGAGCGCGGCGGCGAGCACCCCGAGCGCCTCGTGCTCGCCTCGCTCGCCCGCGCGGGCACCCCGGTGGGCGTGCTGGTGCGGCGCTGGTTCCAGCGGTTCCACGGGCTCGAGGTGCCGCACCACGCCGTCTCGATCGTGCGCGGACGCGGCATCGACGCGCTCGCCCTGCGGTACCTCGCCGAGCACCACGACCCCGCGTCGGTGGTGTTCGTCGACGGCTGGACGGGCAAGGGGGCGATCGCGCGCGAGCTCACCGCGGCGCTCGACCTGCACGCCGAGCGGACAGGCGTCCGGTTCGACGACGCCCTCGCCGTGCTCGCCGACCCCGGGGAGTGCGTCACCACCTACGGCACCCGGGACGACTTCCTCATCCCGTCCGCCTGCCTGAACTCGACCGTCAGCGGCCTGGTCTCGCGCACCGTGCTCAACGACGACCTGATCGGGCCGGGCGACTTCCACGGCGCGAAGTACTACGCCGAGCTGGCCGGCGCCGACGTCTCGAACGAGTACCTCGACGCCGTCACCGAGCGCTTCGACGAGGTGCGCGACCGCGTCGCCGACGACTGGCGGGCGGTGGCCGCGTCCGACCGCACCCCCACCTGGGCCGGCTGGGCGGCCGTCGAGCGGATCAGCGACGAGTACGGCATCGGGCAGGTCAACCTGGTGAAACCCGGTGTGGGAGAGACGACCCGGGTGCTGCTGCGGCGCGTCCCCGAGCGCGTGCTCGTGCGGCCCGGCGCGGCGGCCGACCTGCCGCACGTGCTCGCGCTGGCGCAGGCGCGGGGCGTCCCGGTCGAGGAGGTCGCGGACCTCGCGTACTCCTGCGTGGGCCTGATCGACCCGACCGCCGGCGGCGAGGGATGAGCGACGTGACCAGCACAGGCACGACAAGCACCGACGCACCCCCGACGGTCGTCTGCATCGACCTCGACCGCACCATCATCTACTCGCCGCGCGCGCTGCTGCTGCCGCACCAGGACCACGAGAACCCGCGGCTGCTCGGCGTCGAGACCCTGCACGGCCACCCGCAGTCGTTCGTCACCGAGCGCGCGGGGAGCCTGCTGCGCGAGCTCGCCGCCGCGTGCGTGCTGGTGCCCACCACGACCCGGACGCCGAAGCAGCTGCACCGCGTCGACCTGCCCGGGGTCGGGCGCGCCCCGCGCTACGCGATCGCCAGCAACGGCGGGCACCTGCTGGTCGACGGCCTCGCGGACGAGGACTGGAACGAGCAGGTGCGCCGCTCCCTCGACGGCTGCGCGACGGTCGAGGAGGTGCGGCACCACGTCCAGCAGCGGCGCGGCGACTTCGTCGAGAAGCTGCGGGTGGCGTCCGACCTGTTCGTCTACTGCGTCGTCGACCGCGCCGAGCTGCCGTCCGGCTGGGTGGCCGAGCTGACGCACTGGTGCGCCGAGCGCGGCTGGGGCGTGTCGGTGCAGGGACGCAAGGTCTACGCGGTGCCCCGTCCGCTCACCAAGTCCTCGGCCGCCCGCGAGGTGATGCGCCGCACCGGTGCCGACCACCTGGTCGCGGCGGGCGACTCGCTGCTCGACGCCGAGCTGCTCGCCACCGCCGACCGGGCGGTGCGGCCCACCCAGGGCGAGCTCGCCGACGAGGACTGGACGACTCCCGGCCTGCACGTCACCCGCGCCCCCGGCGTGCTCGGCGGCGAGGAGCTCGTCGAGTGGTTGCTCCACAGGGTGGTCCCGCGGTGACCGGAGGACCGGTTTCGTCACGGTAGGCTCCGCGCGTGCTGCTACGGACCTTCGGTTTCTCGATCGCGATCACGCTGGTCGCCCTCGCCGCCTCGTTCTTCCTGTTCAGCCCCGCCGGCTTCGTGCTGGTGGCGGTGCTGATCGTGCTCGAGGTGTCGCTGTCGTTCGACAACGCCGTCGTCAACGCCAAGGTGCTCAAGCGGATGAGCCCCTTCTGGCAGAAGATCTTCCTGACGATCGGCATCCTCATCGCCGTCTTCGGCATGCGGCTGGTCTTCCCGGTGCTGCTGGTGAGCGCCACCGCCGGCATCACGCCCGTCGAGGCGGTCGACCTGGCGATCCAGGGCGGGTCGATCGAGGAGCCGGGCACCTACGCCAACCTGGTCAACGACGCCCACCCGGCGATCGCCGGCTTCGGCGGCATGTTCCTGATGATGCTGTTCCTCGACTGGCTGTTCGAGGACCGCGAGATCCACTGGATCACCTTCCTCGAGAAGCCGCTGCAGAAGCTCGGCGCGCTCGAGTCGATGTCGGTCATCGTCGCCCTGAGCGCCCTCACCGGCGCCGCGGCCGCGTTCGCCGACGACGAGCACTTCGGCCAGGTGATGATCTCCGGCGTCCTCGGCGTCGTGACGTACCTGCTGGTCGGCGGCCTCGGCAACCTGTTCGAGGGCCAGGGCGGCGAGGACGAGGACGACGAGGACGAGGTCGGCGCGCTGGAGAAGGCCGACGTGCCCGCCGCCGCCGAGACGGCGCCCGGCCGCTCGGGCCCGAACACGGCGCAGCTCGCCACGGGCAAGGCCGGCCTGTTCCTGTTCCTCTACCTCGAGGTCCTCGACGCGTCGTTCTCCTTCGACGGCGTGATCGGCGCGTTCGCCATCACCCAGGACATCTTCATCATCATGATCGGCCTAGGCGTGGGCGCGTTCTGGATCCGCTCGCTCACCGTGTACCTCGTGCGCCAGGGCACGCTGGACGAGTACGCCTACCTCGAGCACGGCGCGCACTGGGCGATCGGCGCCCTGGCCGCGATCCTGCTGGTCACCATCAAGTACGAGATCAGCGAGATCATCACCGGCCTGATCGGCGTGGTCTTCATCGCCGCCTCGTTCGTCATGTCGATCGCGCGGAACAAGAAGCTCGACCGCGAGAGCGCGACGCACGACCACCCGCACATGCACATCTGACGGTCCCCGCACCGTCTGCGCAGAAGACGCCCCTTCCCGCCTGCCGGAAGGGGCGTCCTGCGCGTCTGCGGCCGGCTCGGTACCGCGCGACCGACACGTGCAGCGGGACGTCGACCGTGGCGAGCTCCTCGGCCAGCACCCGGTGGGAGGTGCGGGTCATCGGCTCCTCGATCGCGCCCTTGCAGTCGACGTACACCTCGACGCCGCGGGCGGTCACCGTCCGAGTGTGACTGCCGCACGCGGCACGCCGGCGCGCTCTCGCCGGAGGTCCACACTCGCGGGCGCACGGGTCCGCCGCACCACCCCGGACGCACGAGAGCCCGGCCCCTCACGGGACCGGGCTCTCGTCGTGGAGCGGGGCGACTCAGACGTTGACGCCGAAGTCGCGGGCGATGCCCGCCAGGCCGGTGGCGTAGCCCTGGCCGACGGCCCGGAACTTCCACTCGGCGCCCGAGCGGTACAGCTCGCCGAAGACCATCGCGGTCTCGGTCGAGGCGTCCTCGGACAGGTCGTAGCGGGCGAGCTCCTGGCCGTTGGCGTCGTTCACCACGCGGATGAACGCGTTGCGCACCTGGCCGAAGTTCTGCTGGCGGTTGTCGGCGTCGTAGATCGAGACCGGGAAGACGATCTTGTCGATCTCCTGCGGCGTGGTCGCCACGTTGACCTTGATCTGCTCGTCGTCGCCCTCGCCCTCACCGGTGAGGTTGTCACCGGTGTGCTGGATGGCGCCGTCGGGGCTGGTCAGGTTGTTGAAGAAGATGAAGTGCTGGTCGGTGAGGACCTTGCCCTCCGCGTTGCAGCCGATCGCCGACGCGTCGAGGTCGAAGTCGGTACCGGTCGTGCTGCGGACGTCCCACCCCAGGCCGACGGTGACGGCGCTCAGGCCGGCGGCGCCGGCCTCCTTGGTCAGGGAGACGTTCCCACCCTTGCTCAGGCTCACACCCACGTGCTGGCTCCAGTCCTGTCGTGGGGGTGCGGACGCGCTCGGTCGAGAACGGCCGACCCACCCCCGGCGTGTCGCCGGGACGTCGTCCCGGCACGCTCCGACCCTACCCCGACCTCACCCGCCCGCGCCGGTGCGCGGCGGCTCGGTGGACGGGGCCCCGTCGGCGCCCGGCGCCTTGCGCAGGCCGACCGGCGCGGCGTCGTGCCCGGGCGCCCCGTGCGGCACGGGGGCGTACGCACCGCCCGGTGCGGCGGGCGGGTGCGGCGGCGTCGGGCCGACCGCCGCGGGGGCGCCGCCCCACCCGAGCGCCGCGACGACGCGAGGCACCCGCGCGAACGCGACGACGAGCAGGACCGTGCCGGCCAGGCTGATCACCGAGCTCACCGCGGCGATCACGCCGACCAGCGCGTAGAGCGAGGGACCCGGGCCCGTCGAGTAGACGACCATCGCCTGCTGCGACATCGACACCAGCTGCGACACGGCCAGCAGGCCGAACCCCAGCACGGCGGGCACCCGCCACGGCGACCCCTGCGGCGCGCGCGCCGCGACCACCGCCCCGACGATCGCGACCACCCCGAACGGCACCGACCACAGCAGGCTCCACAGCATGGCGGCACCCTAGCCACCGGTCCGTCCGCACCTGCCACGATGTGCACAGCGGCGCGCGACGGGGACGCCGCACGGGGACGGCACCGGGACGGCACGGGGACGGGGGACGCGGGTGGACATCCGGCTGAGCCTCGTCGACCCCGCCCGCAGCGCGCTGGCGGTCGACGTGCAGGTGGCGGCGCCGCCCGGTACGACCGTCGCCGACGTGGCACCCGCGCTGCTGGCCGCGGTCGGCCGCGAGGAGCGCGACCTCCCCCTCTTCTGCGACGGCGAGCGCCTGCCCGACGACGCGCCGCTCGGCACCGAGCCGCTCGTCGAGGGGGCCGTGCTCAGCGTCGGGCGCGCGGGCGGTCCGGCCGGGCGGCAGGCCGAGACGCTCGGCGGGTTCCTCGAGCTGCACGCCGTGGGCGGTCCCGACAGCGGCCAGGTCTACCGGCTGACGCCGGGGTCGCACCGGCTCGGGCGGGCCGGCGAGGCGGTGCTGGTGCTCGACGACCCGGACGTCTCGCGGGTGCACGCCGAGCTGTCGGTGACGCCCGCGGGCATCACCCTGCGCGACCTCGGTTCGACCAACGGCACGCTCGTCGACGGGCGGCGCCTGGGCGAGCAGCCCGTCCCCGTCACCGAGCGGTCGCGGGTGCTGGTGGGGTCGACGACGCTCAAGCTGCGGGTGCCGCGCGCCGAGCACGCGGCGAGCGAGGTGCGCGACGGCCTGGTGCTGGTGAACCGCTCCCCGCGGATCGTGCCGCCGGTGCAGGCCGTGACGCTCCAGCTGCCGACCCCGCCGCCCGAGCGCCGCACGCTGCGGGTGCCGGTGATCGCGATGGTCGTGCCGCTGCTGGTCGCCGTGCCGCTGGCCCTGGTGCTGCGGTCCTGGTACTTCCTGCTGTTCGGCCTGCTCTCGCCGCTCATGCTGCTGGGCAACCTGCTGAGCGACCACGTCGGCGGGCGCAAGGAGCACCGGGTCGCGCAGCGCGCCCACGCCGAGGAGACCGCTCGGGTCGACCAGCAGCTGCGCGACGCCGTCGTGGTCGAGGGGCTGCGCCGGCGCGCGGGCGCCCCGGACGCGGCCGAGCTGCTGCGCATCGCCACCGGTGTGCTGCAACGGATCTGGGAGCGCCACACCACCGACCACGACTTCCTGCACCTGCGCATCGGCACCGCCAGCCTGCCGTCGCGCATCACCGTGCTGCCGCCGTCCGGGCAGGTCCGCGAGGCGGGTGCCCGCACCGAGGGCGAGCCCGCCGCCGACCACCCGTGGATCGACGACGTGCCCGTCACCGTCCCGCTCGCCGACCTCGGCGTCGTCGGGCTGGCCGGCCACCGGCCGCGGGTGCTGGCGCTGACCCGCTCGCTGCTCTGCCAGGTCGCCGCCCTGCACTCCCCCCGGCACGTCGGCGTCGTGGTGCTCGCCGCCGACCTCGCGGCCGGGCGCGGTGCCTCGCTGCTCACCCCCGGTGCCGACTGGACGTGGACCGCCTGGCTGCCGCACGCCCGTCCCGCCGACGGCCTCGGCGCGGGGGCGGCCGCGGCGGTCGGCGTCGACGACGAGCAGGTGCGGCGCCGCGTCGGCGAGCTCACCGCGCTGCTCGACGCCCGGCTGGAGGAGCGGACGTCCCGCCGGCCGGGCGAGCGGTTCGCCGGGCGCCACGTCGTCGTGCTGCTCGACGGCGCGCAGCGGCTGCGCACCGTGCCGGGGGTCTCGCGGCTGCTCGACCTCGGGCCCTCGGTGGGCATCACGGCGGTCTGCCTCGACGGCGACCCCGCCCAGCTGCCCGTCGAGTGCCGCGCCACCGTGCAGGTGAGCGGCGAGGTCGCCACCCGGCTGCGGCTCGCGAGCAGCGGGCAGCCGCCGGTCGACGACGTCGTGGCCGACCTGGTGTCCGAGCGCTGGGCGCACCGGCTAGCGCGCGGCCTGGCGCCGCTGCGCGACGCCACGCCCCAGGCGGGCAGCGACCTGCCCGAGCAGGTGCGCCTGCTCGACCTGGTCGGGCTGCCCCAGCCCTCGCCCTCGGCCGTCCGGCGCCGCTGGGAGGCCTCGCCCCGGGGGACGACCACGCCGCTCGGCGTGGCGGCCGGCGGCCCGTACGAGGTCGACCTGCGCCGCGACGGGCCGCACGCCCTGGTGGCCGGCACCACCGGCGCCGGCAAGAGCGAGCTGCTGCGCACCCTCGTCGCCGGCCTGGCCGTCGCGAACCGTCCGGACGAGATGGTCTTCGTCCTGGTCGACTACAAGGGCGGCTCGGCGTTCGCCGAGTGCGCGCGGCTCCCCCACACCGTCGGCCTCGTCACCGACCTCGACGGCGCGCTGACGGCGCGCGCGCTGGAGTCGCTCGGCGCCGAGGTCGCCCGCCGCGAGCGCGTGCTGGGCGCGGCCGGCGCCCAGGACCTCGAGGCGTACGCGGCGCTGCGCGCGGCCGACCCCGAGCTGCCCGCGGTCCCCCGGCTCGTGCTGGTGGTCGACGAGTTCCGGGTCCTGGTCGACGAGCTGCCCGACTTCGTGCCCGGGCTGGTGCGGCTCGCTGCCGTCGGCCGGTCGCTCGGCGTGCACCTGGTGCTCGCGACCCAGCGGCCGTCCGGGGTCGTGAGCCCGGAGATCAAGGCGAACGTGAACCTGCGGGTGGCGCTGCGGGTGCAGGAGCCGGCCGAGTCGCTCGACGTGGTCGACGTGGCGGGCGCCGCGGCGCTGCCCGCCCCGGCCCCCGGGCGGGCGCTGCTGCGCAGCGGCTCGCAGCCGCCGGTGCTGCTGCAGACGGCCCGGGTGGCC
>NZ_BAAHAF010000004.1:11044-11925 GCF_054777815.1 Angustibacter speluncae
CGCCGACCCGGCCGACGTCGCCGTGCTCCCGCTGCGGTGGAGCACCCTCGGCGACCCGCAGCCGCACCCCGGTGCCCGCGGCACCGAGGGCGAGGGCGGACGCACCGACCTGTCCGCGCTGGTCGACGCCCTGCGCACCGCCGCCGAGCAGGAGGCCGTCGAGCCGGTGCCCAGCCCGTGGCTCCCGCCGCTGCCGGCCTCGGTGCAGCTCGACGACCTGGGCCCGACCGCCGGCGGCGAGGGTCCGGTGCTCGCCTACGGGCTGCTCGACCAGCCGTCGCGGCAGCGGCAGGGGACGGCCGGCTGGGACCTCGCCGCCGACGGACCGCTCGCCGTCGTGGGCGGCACCCGCAGCGGGCGCACGACGCTGCTGCGGGCGCTGCTCGCCTCGCTCGCCCGCGCGGGCGGTGCCTGGGCGTACGTGCTGGACGGCGGCGCCGGGCTGCGCGCCGCCGCCGACCTGCCGGCGGTGGGCGCGGTGGTCGAGCGCGACGACACCGAGCGCACGCTCCGGGTGCTCGACCACCTGCGCGACCTGGTCGACCGGCGCCAGCAGGGCGGCCCGGCCGACCAGCCGTGGGTCGTGCTCGTCGTCGACGGCTGGGACGCCGTCCAGACCGCCTGCGAGGAGGCCGGCGCGCTGCGCGCCACGGACGCGCTCCTGCACGTGCTGCGCCAGGGTCCGGCCGTGCGCGTGCTCACCGTCCTGTCCGGCGGGCGGCAGCTGCTCGCGGGCCAGGTCGGCTCCGCGCTGCCGTCCCGGCTGGTGCTGCGCACCGCCGACACCGGCGACGCCGTCATGGCAGGCGTCCCGGGCCGCGCCGTCCCGGCGACCTGGCCGCCCGGCCGCGCCCTGCGGGTCGGCGACGACGGCGTCGGGC
>NZ_BAAHAF010000005.1:0-53448 GCF_054777815.1 Angustibacter speluncae
GGCGTGGTCGGTGCCGCCGGTCGCCGACCCCGCGGCCGCCCGGACGCTCGCGCACGGGCTCGAGACCGACGTCGCCGTGGCAGCGGCCGACCTGGTGGCGGCGTCGACGGGCGGCTGGCGCGCGCTGGCCGGGCACCAGCTGGCCGCGGCCGCCACCGAGCTGGCGGCATGGGGCCCCGTGCCGGCGTTCCCCGGGCTGCCCGAGCTCGCCTGATCCGCCCGGCTCAGGAGCCGGTGACGACCTGCCAGCCGAGGCGCAGCACGAGCGCCCCCACGACCACCAGGAAGAAGACCCGGACGAAGCGGCTGCCGCGGGCGATCGCCGTCCGCGCGCCGAGGTAGCCGCCGAGCAGGTTCGCGACCCCCATCGCCAGACCCAGCCCCCACAGCACGGCGCCCTGCGGGACGAACACCAGCAGCGCGCCGAGGTTGGTCGCGAAGTTGACGATCTTCGCCTTGGCGCTGGCCTCGAGGAACGCGTAGCCCATCAGGCCGACGAGGGTGAAGACGAGGAACGAGCCGGTACCGGGGCCGAGGATGCCGTCGTAGAAGCCGATGCCGAGGCCCGCGCCGCCGGCCGCGACGAGGTGCCGGTGGCCCGAGAACCGCAGCGAGGTCTCCTCGCCCAGCGAGGGCCGGGTGATCGTGTAGGCGGCCACGGCGAGCAGCGCGACCACGATGACCGGACGGAACACCGACGCCGGCAGCAGGCTCGCGCACAGCGCCCCACCGGCCGCGCCGCCGCAGGCCAGGGCGGCCATCGGCAGCGCCGTCCGCAGGTCGGGCCGCACCCGCCGGTAGTAGGTGATCGAGCTGGTGATCGTGCCGCAGATGCTGCCGAGCTTGTTGGTGGCGAGCGCCTGCACCGGGGCGATGCCCGGCACGAGCAGCAGCGCGGGCAGCTGCACCAGCCCGCCGCCGCCGACCACGGCGTCGATGAACCCGGCGAGCACCGCGGCCAGCAGCAGCAGCGCGACGCCCCACCACGGCAGGCCGCCGAACCAGTCGGCGAGGACGGCGTCCACCGCCGTGGTCAGCGCCAGCCGTCGACGACGTCGAGCAGGTCGAGCAGCCGGTGCACCACGGCGTCCGGTGCGACGTCGTCGCGGCCGATGCCGGCCACCTGCTGGTCGAGGGGGATGTCGGAGTGCGGGACGAGCACCGCCCGCATGCCGACCGCCTGCGCGCCGTGCACGTCCTCGAACGGGCGGTCGCCGACGTACACGGCCCGGCCCGGGTCGTCGACGCCGACCGCCCGCAGCGCGGCCGCGAACGCCTCGGGGTGCGGCTTCACCCAGGGGATCTCGCTGGAGTAGACGTCGCCGTCGACCAGGTGCAGCACGCCGTCGCGCTCGAACACCGCGCGGTGGTACTCGCGGGTCCAGATCGTGTTGCTCAGCACGCCGACCCTGATGCCGCGCTCGCGCAGGCCCTCCCACAGCGGCGGGATGTCGGGGTCGGTGCGGGTGTGCGGCTCCCAGAACTCCTGGTAGGCCGCGAGCGCCGGCGCGTGGCCCTCGTGGTCGGTGAGCACGCCTGCGGCGGCGAGGATCTCGTCGATGCGGGCGCTCGCGCCGTCGACCCGGCCGCCCTTCCAGGCCGCCTCCTCGGCGTCCCAGATGCGCCGGGCGAGGTCGTCGGCCTCGTCGGCGTGCGCGGCGTGGGCGCGCGCGTAGTGGTGCCACTGCTGGTCGAGGTCGATCCGGTGCCAGGGCGTGATCGTGCCGCCCCAGTCGAAGACGACGGCCTCGACCGGGCCCCGCGACCGCTCGCTCACCGGCGGACCAGGTCGCGCAGCGCCTGCGCGGCGCCCGCCACCTCGAGGTCCTGCCGCTCGCCGGTGCGCCGGTCCTTGACCTCGACCACGCCGTCGGCGAGCCGCTTGCCCACGGTGACGATCGTGGGCACGCCGACCAGCTCGGCGTCCTTGAACTTCACGCCGGGGCTGACCTTCCAGCGGTCGTCGAACAGCACCTGCACGCCGAGCGCCTCCAGCTCGCCGGCGAGCTGCTCGGCGGCCTTCCAGACGTCGTCGTCCTTGCCGGTGGCCACCAGGTGCACGTCGGCGGGCGCGACCTCGCGCGGCCACACGATGCCGAGCTCGTCGTGGCTGTTCTCGACGATCGCCGCGACGGCGCGCGAGACGCCGATGCCGTACGACCCCATCGTCACGGTGACGAGCTTGCCGTTCTCGTCGAGCACCTTGAGCCCCAGCGCCTCGGCGTACTTGCGTCCGAGCTGGAAGACGTGGCCCATCTCGATGCCGCGCGCGGTCTCGAGCGGGTGGCCGCACCGGGGGCAGGCGTCGCCGTCGCGCACCTCGGCGGCCTCGATCGTGCCGTCCGACCCCTCCTCGCCGGCCGCCGGGAAGTCGCGCCCCGCCACCAGGTCGACCACGTGTCGCCCGGCCTCGTCGGCGCCGGTGACCCAGCGGGTGCCGGCCACGACCCGGGGGTCGAGCAGGTAGCGGATGCCGGTGCTGATGGTGCTGCCGAGCGCGCCGGGACCGATGTAGCCCTTCGCCAGGCCGGGGTGGGCGGCGAAGTCGGCCTCGGTGAACGCCTCGACCTCGGCAGGCTCGACCTGCGCGCCGAGCCGCTTGGCGTCGACCTCGCGGTCGCCGGGCACGGCGATCGCGAGCGGCTCGCGGGTGCCGTCGGGGTGGCGCAGCACGACCAGCACGTTTTTCAGGGTGTCGCCGGCGCGCCAGGGCCGGTCCTCGCGGGGGAAGTGCTCGTTCAGGTGCGCGACGAGGGTGTCGATCGTGGGCGTGTCCGGGGTGTGCTCCGCGTGCGCGGCGGGCAGCCCGTCGAGCGGGGTGGGCTCGGGCGCGGGCACCTCGACGGCCTCGACGTTGGCGGCGTAGTCGCACGAGGTGCACCGCACGAAGGTGTCCTCGCCGTTGACGGCCGGCACGAGGAACTCCTCGCTGGCCGAGCCGCCCATCGCGCCCGAGGTGGCCTTGACGATCACGTACTCCATGCCGAGCCGGTCGAAGGTGCGCACGTAGGCGTCGCGGTGCTGCTGGTAGCTCCGCTCCAGACCGGCGTCGTCGACGTCGAACGAGTACGAGTCCTTCATCGTGAACTCGCGGCCGCGCAGCAGCCCCGCGCGGGGACGCGCCTCGTCGCGGTACTTGGTCTGGATCTGGTAGATCGCGAGCGGCAGGTCCTTGTACGAGGAGTACAGGTCCTTCACCAGGAGCGTGAACATCTCCTCGTGGGTGGGCCCGAGCAGGTAGTCGGCGTCCTTGCGGTCCTTGAGCCGGAAGATGTTGTCGCCGTACTCGGTCCAGCGGTTGGTCGCCTCGTAGGGCTCGCGGGGCAGCAGCGCCGGGAAGTGCACCTCCTGGAACCCCGCGGCGTCCATCTCCTCGCGCACGACCCGCTCGACGTTGCGCAGCACCCGGTACCCGAGCGGCAGCCACGAGTAGATGCCCGGCGCCGCGCGGCGGATGTAGCCGGCGCGCACCAGCAGCCGGTGGCTCGGGACCTCGGCGTCGGCCGGGTCGTCGCGCAGCGTGCGCAGGAACAACGTGGACATCCGCAGCATGCGCCGAGCCTATCCGGGCCCGTTACCCGCCTTTCCGCGAGCACGGCGCTCGGAACCGCGAGGCACCCGCCGCACGGCCCCGCTCGGACGCGTCCTTCGTTCCGAGCGCTCTGCCCGTCTCAGCGCGACGGCCTCTCGCACCGAGTCCCCCACCCAGTCCTGGTGGAACATGACGTCCTCCCACGAGAAGCGCAGCACGGCCCAGCCGGCACGGGCGAGCGCGGTGTACCGGCGGCAGTCGCGGTGCAACGCCGCGCGCGTGCCGTGGTGCTCGAAGCCCTCCGCCTCGACCACGAGCCGCAGCGCGAGGTCGCCGAGGTCGACGTAGCCGGACAGGCCGGTCACCCGCACCCGCAGCTGCGGCACGAGGTCGACGACGCCGAGATCGAGCACGATGGCCCGCAGGCCCGACTCGAACGGGTTCGCGGCACGCCCGTCCGCGTGCACCGCGACCCTCTGCGCCCGGGCCGAACCCGGACCCGCCAACCGGGCCGCCGCGACGAGGAGCTGATCGGGCTCGACCACCGCCCGCCGCAGGGCGGAGTCGGCGATCGCCAGCCCGTCGGCGAACGGCAGCGTGCGGGCGCAGTCCAGCACCGTGCGCAGCGGGCTCGTCACCCGACCGCGCACCTCGGCCGGATCGAGGTCGGACCAGTGCAACCGCACTCCACGAGCCGGCCGACCGCACGCGCGCTGCCCGACGGTCACGTGGGTCGTGCTGACCTCGTGCAGGGTGTCCAGGAACCACAGCCGCGCAGCCGTCTCGTGGGACACCGCTCCCCCGTGCACCAGGGCCGATCGCAGCGGTCCGGGAGCGGTGGGCAGGGCGTACCGCCCGCGGGCGACGCGTTCGAGCTCCCCTGCGCGCAGCGCGGCCTCGACCTGCCGGCGCGGGTGCCGGGCGACCAGGTCACCCCACGACAGCACTCCCTGGTGCGCCGCCGCCGTCCTCGCCACCGCCCGCAGGTCCACGGCACGCACCATCCGGTGCCCGTGGCGGTCGCAGCCACCTCCTCAGCGGGAGATGTGGACAGACGGCTCGGAACGACGCCTGTGGACGACGCGGTACAGCCGCTGACAGCGCGCTGTTCCGAGCGCTGTGCCCGGTCAGAACAGGATCGTGGCGAACCGGCCGACCTGCTCGAAGCCGACCCGGCGGTAGGCCGCGAGCGCCGGGGCGTTCCAGGCGTTGGCGTAGAGGCTGACCGTGCCGACCCCGGCGGCCCGGGCGAGCTCGACGACGGCGGCCATCCCGGGAGCCGCGAGGCCGCGGCCCCGCAGCCGCGGGTCGACGTAGACGCCCTGCACCTGCGCCACCCGCCGGCTCAGCGCGCCGAGGTCGGCTTTGAAGACGACCTGGTCGGTCCCCTCGAGCGGCTCGACCCGCACGAACGCCGACCCGTCGTCGACCAGCTGGGCGACCCGCTGGCGGTAGGCGTGCCCGCCGTCGTAGGCCACCGGCGAGTAGCCGACCTCCTCGGTGAACATCGCCACCGCGGCGGGCACCAGCAGGTCGAGGTCCTCGCGACGGGCGCGGCGCACGGCGGGGTCGGGGGCCACCGCGGGCGCGTGGTCGAGGGCCAGCAGCGGCTGGTCGGCGCGCACCTCGCGGGCCGGTCCCCAGCGCCGCTCGAGCTCGGACCACATCCACAGCACGTCGTCGGCCGGACCGACCAGCGACGAGCACCGCCGCCCGGTCTGCAGCGCGTGCTGGGTGAAGGCGCTGAGCGCCTCCGGCACGGCCTGCACCGGCACCAGGTTGGCGCCGAACCAGCACGCCGACACCAGCTCACCGCGCGAGAACCAGCCGTAGAGGTCGCCGCCGCGGGTGCCGGGGCGGTCGATGCCGTAGCGCTCGACCCGCGCCGCGACGAACACGTCGGTGACCGGGTCGCGCTCGCACAGCGACAGCAGGTCGGCGGCGTCGCCCGGCCCGAGCGGGCGCAGCTGCTGCCGTCGGAACACCCCGCGCCCCCTCGCGTCCGGGAGCCGCCCGGGTGGGTCAGCCCACGGTCACCGTAGGGGATCCGGCGCCGTCGCCGGACGCGTCGGCCTCCATCGACTCGGCGATGCGCATCGCCTCCTCGATCAGGGTCTCGACGATCTTGCTCTCGGGCACGGTCTTGATGACCTCGCCCTTGACGAAGATCTGGCCCTTGCCGTTGCCGGAGGCGACCCCGAGGTCGGCCTCGCGGGCCTCACCCGGGCCGTTGACGACGCACCCCATGACGGCGACGCGCAGCGGCACCTCCATGCCCTCGAGGCCGGCCGTGACCTCGTCGGCGAGGGTGTAGACGTCGACCTGGGCGCGCCCGCAGGACGGGCAGGAGACGATCTCGAGCTTGCGCGGGCGCAGGTTCAGCGACTGCAGGATCTGGTTGCCGACCTTGACCTCCTCGACCGGAGGCGCCGACAGCGAGACGCGGATGGTGTCGCCGATGCCCTTCGACAGCAGCGCGCCGAACGCGGTGGCCGACTTGATCGTGCCCTGGAAGGCGGGACCGGCCTCGGTGACGCCGAGGTGCAGCGGCCAGTCGCCCCGCTCGGACAGCAGCTCGTAGGCGCGCACCATCACGACGGGGTCGTTGTGCTTCACCGAGATCTTGAAGTCGTGGAAGTCGTGCTCCTCGAACAGCGAGGCCTCCCAGACGGCCGACTCGACCAGCGCCTCGGGCGTGGCCTTGCCGTACTTCTCCAGCAGCCGCGGGTCGAGCGAGCCGGCGTTGACGCCGATGCGCAGCGAGACCCCGGCGTCCTTGGCCGCCTTGGCGATCGCGCCGACCTGGTCGTCGAACTTGCGGATGTTGCCCGGGTTGACCCGGACGGCCGCGCAGCCGGCGTCGATCGCGGCGAAGACGTACTTCGGCTGGAAGTGGATGTCGGCGATGACCGGGATCTGCGACTTGCGCGCGATCGCCGGCAGCGCGTCGGCGTCGTCCTGCGACGGGCACGCCACCCGGACGATGTCGCAGCCGGTCGCCGTGAGCTCGGCGATCTGCTGCAGCGTGGCGTTGACGTCGGTGGTCGGCGTCGTCGTCATCGACTGGACGCTGACCGGCGCGTCACCGCCGACCTCGACCTTGCCGACCTTGATCTTGCGGGTCTTGCGGCGGGGGGCCAGCACGGGCGGCGGCGCCGCGGGCATGCCGAGCGAGATCGGGACGGACATGCCACCAGTGTCCCACCCGGCCCGGCCGGACGCGCAGGACCCCGCGGTCAGCCCCGCAGCGTGATCGGCCGGACGATGTCGGCGTACAGCAGCATGATCGACATCGCGATCAGCACGACCGACACCACGTAGACCAGCGGCAGCGCCTTGGCGACGTCGACCGGCCCGGGGTCGGGCCTGCGCCGCAGCCGCGCCAGCTGGCGGCGCAGCCCCTCCCACAGCGCGCCCGCGACGTGCCCGCCGTCGAGCGGCAGCAGCGGCAGCAGGTTGAACACGAACAGCGCGATGTTCACCTGGCCGAGGATCCCGATGATGGTCGAGACCTTGTCGCGGGTCTGGATGTCGTCGAGCGAGGCGATCTCGCCGGTGAGGCGGCCGACGCCGACGATGCCGATCGGGCCGGTCGGGTCGCGCTCCTCGGTGCCGAACGCGGCCTGCGCGACGTCGACCATGCGCACCGGCAGCGCGATGACGAGCCGGGCGGTCTGGGTGACGGTGTCCCAGACGAACCCGGGGACGGCCGTCACCGACGTGGGCTCGGTGGTCTGCTGCGGCACCAGGCCGAGGAAGCCGGCCTCGACCGTCTCGGGCTCGCCGTCGTCGCCGAGCACGGCGTCGCCCGCGTCGTCGAGCACCGCCACCTGGTTCGGGACGGGCGTGACGGTGAGCCGCTCCTCCTCGCCGGCCCGCCGCACCACGACCTCGGTGGGGGTGTCGACGCTCTCGCGGATCAGCCCGCGCACCTGCTCCCAGCTGTCGATCGCGGTGCCGCCGTACGAGAGCACCTCGTCGCCGGGGCGCAGGCCCGCCTCGAACGCGGGCGTCTTGGGCAGCCCCTCGTCGCTGTCCGGGTCGCACAGCGCGTCGACGTCGGAGGCGTCGGCCATGCAGACCTGGACCTCCTCGATGGTCGTGGTGAGCACCGGGTTGCGCGGGTCGCCGAACCCGACGAGCAGGACGCCGAGCAGGGCGATGCCGATGAGCAGGTTCATCGTCGGGCCGCCGAGCATGACGACGACCTTCTTCGGCACCGACAGCTTGTAGAAGACGCGGTCCTCGTCGCCGGGACGGATCTCCTGGGCGCTGGCGTGCCGGGCGTCGTCGGCGAGGGTCTGGAACGCGCCGGTCGAGGAGTCGCGCAGGTGGTGCTCGTCCTCCCCCGGCCGCGGCGGGAACATGCCGATCATCCGGATGTAGCCGCCGGCCGGGATCCACTTGAAGCCGTACTCGGTCTCGCCGCGGCGCCAGGAGAACATCGTCGGGCCGAACCCGATCATGTACTGCGTCACCTTCACGCCGAAGCGCTTGGCGGGCACCATGTGGCCCACCTCGTGCAGCGCGATCGAGGCGGCCAGCACCACGACGACGATCAGGATGCCGCCGACGTACTCGAGCCAGTCAGGCACCGGCGCCCCCTCCTCCCAGCAGCTCGTCGGCGCGCCCGCGCGCCCACGTCTCGGCGGCCAGCACGGCCTCGACGGTCAGGTCGACGGCGAGGTCACCGCCCCCGTCGCGGCGAGCGGACCAGTCGTCCACCACCGCCCTGACAGTGTCCACGATCGCGAGGAACGGCACGTGCCCTCCGAGGAAGGCGTGCACGGCCTGCTCGTTGGCGGCGTTGTAGACGGCCGGGAACGTCCCGCCGGCCTCACCGACCTCGCGGGCCAGCCGGACGGCGGGGAACGCGTCGTCGTCGAGGGGCGCGAACTCCCAGGTGGACGCGGTCGACCAGTCGACGGGCGCGGCGGCGCCGGGCACCCGGTCGGGCCAGCCGAGGCCGAGGGCGATCGGCAGCCGCATGTCCGGCGGCGAGCACTGGGCGAGCGTCGAGCCGTCGGTGAACTCGACCATCGAGTGCACGACCGACTGCGGGTGCACGACGACGTCGATCCGGTCGAACGGCACCCCGAACAGCAGGTGCGCCTCGATCACCTCGAGCGCCTTGTTCACCATCGTCGCCGAGTTCGTGGTCACCATCGGGCCCATCGCCCAGGTCGGGTGCGCGAGCGCCTGCTCCGGCGTCACCTCGGCCAGCTCGGCGCGGGTGCGGCCGCGGAACGGTCCGCCGGACGCCGTCAGCACCAGGCGCGCGAGCTCGTCCCGCCTCCCGCCGCGCAGGCACTGCGCGAGCGCGGAGTGCTCGGAGTCGACCGGGACGACGCGGTCGGTGGCGCCCGGTCCCTCGCCGCCGGCGGCGCGCGCGGCGTCCAGGACGAGGGGGCCGCCCACGATCAGCGACTCCTTGTTCGCGAGCGCGAGCGTCGCGCCCGAGGCGAGCGCCGCGAGCGTCGGGCGCAGGCCGACCGAGCCGGTCATGCCGTTCAGCACGACGTCGGCGCGGTGCCCGGCGACCTGCTCGACCCCCTCGGGGCCGGCGACCACCTCGGGGGTGCGACGACCGCCGTGGACGGCGATCGCGGCCACGAGCTCGTCGACCACCTCGGGCCGCGCCACGGCGACGGCCTCGACGTCGAGCTCGGCGGCCTGGCGCGCCAGCAGGTCGACGTCGCCGCCGCCGGCGGCGAGCGCGACGACCCGGAACCGGTCGGGGGCACCCCGGACGACCTCGACCGCCTGCGTGCCGACGGACCCCGTGCTCCCGAGCAGGACGACGTCTCTCACGCCACCAGTGTGGACGACGCCGGGCCGGGCCCCGTCACGGCCGTCAGGTCGCGATGCCGACGTACTTGGTCTCGAGGTACTCCTCGATGCCCTCGGCGCCGCCCTCGCGCCCGAAGCCGGAGTGCTTGACCCCGCCGAAGGGGGCGGCCGGGTTGCTGACGACGCCGGCGTTCAGGCCCACCATGCCGGTGTCGAGCCGCTCGACCACCGACAGCGCGCGGTCGAGCCGCTGGGTGAACACGTAGGCCACGAGCCCGTACTCGGTGTCGTTGGCCAGCTCGACGGCCTGGTCGTCGTCGGTGAACGTCACGACCGGGGCGACGGGTCCGAAGACCTCCTCGCCGAGGATGCGCGCGTCCGGCGGGACGTCGGCGAGCACGGTCGGCGCGTAGAAGTACCCGCGCTCGCCCATCGCCCCGCCGCCGGCGCGGACGTCGGCGCCGCGGTCGACGGCGTCGGACACCAGGTCGGACACCTTGTCGCGGGTGGCGGCGTCGACGAGCGGGCCGACCTGCACGCCGTCGTCGGTGCCGCGGCCGACCTTGAGGCCGCCCATCCGCTCGGCCAGGCGGGCGGTGAAGTCGTCGGCGACATCGGCGTGGACGAGGAAGCGGTTCGCGGCGGTGCAGGCCTCGCCGCCGTTGCGCATCTTCGCCAGCATCGCGCCCTCGACGGCGGCGTCGAGGTCGGCGTCCGGGAAGACCAGGAACGGCGCGTTGCCGCCGAGCTCCATCGACACCCGCAGCAGCTGCTCGGCCGACTGCTCGACCAGCCGCTTGCCGACGCCGGTCGACCCGGTGAACGAGAGCTTGCGCAGCCGGGGGTCGCGGATGAGCGGCTCCATCACCTCGCCGGTCGAGGAGGTGGTGACGACGTTGAGCACGCCGTCGGGCAGGCCGGCCTCGGTCATGATCGAAGCCAGCGCCAGCATCGACAGCGGCGTCGACGACGCGGGCTTGACCACCATCGTGCAGCCGGCCGCGACGGCCGGGCCGATCTTGCGGGTGCCCATCGCCATCGGGAAGTTCCACGGCGTGATGAACAGGCAGGGCCCGACCGGCTGCTTCATCGTCAGCAGCCGCGAGGCGCCGTTCGGTGCCGTCGACCAGCGTCCGGCGATGCGCACGGCCTCCTCGCTGAACCAGCGGAAGAACTCGGCGGCGTAGGTGATCTCGCCCTTGGACTCGGCGACGGGCTTGCCCATCTCGAGCGTCATCAGCAGCGCGAGGTCGTCGGCCCGCTCGGTCAGCAGCTCGAACGCGCGGCGCAGGATCTCGCCGCGGTCGCGCGGTGGCGTCGCCGCCCAGTCGCGCTGGGCGGAGGCGGCGGCCGCGAGGGCGGCGGCACCGTCCTCGACCGTGCCGTCGGCGACGGAGGCGATCACCTCGCCGGTGGCCGGGTCCTCCACGTCGATGCGGGCCCCGGCCGAGGCCGCCCGCCACTCCCCCGCGACGAACAGGTCGGTGCGCACCGACCCGACGACGTCCTGCTCGCGTCCGCTCAGCGCCATGCCCCCATCCAACACCGCGCCGAACCCGCTCGCCAGACGTCGCCGGTCGCGGATTCCGTGGCAGAAGGGCTCCTCGGCGGGCGTTCTCGGCACTACCCTGCGGTCATGACCGACGTGATCCGCACCGCTGCCCGTCCGAGTCGGCTCGTCACAGAGCTGCCGGGCCCCCGTTCGCGCGAGCTGACCGCGCGGCGGCAGGCCGCCGTGGCGGCGGGCGTGTCGAGCGTCCTGCCGGCCTGGGTCGCCGGCGCCGAGGGGGCGCTGCTCACCGACGTCGACGGCAACACCCTGATCGACCTGGGCTCCGGCATCGCGGTCACCGGCGTCGGGCACGCGCACCCGCGCGTGGTCGAGGCGGTGCGCGAGCAGGTGTCGCGGTTCACCCACACCTGCTTCATGGTCTCGCCCTACGAGGGGTACCTGGAGGTCTGCGAGGCGCTCGCCCGCCTGACGCCCGGCGACCACGACAAGCGCAGCGTGCTGCTGAGCTCGGGCGCCGAGGCCGTCGAGAACGCGGTCAAGATCGCGCGGCACGCCACCGGGCGCGACGCCGTGGTCGTGTTCGACCACGGCTACCACGGCCGCACCAACCTCACGATGGCGATGACGGCCAAGGTGATGCCGTACAAGAAGGGTTTCGGGCCGTTCGCGGGCGAGGTGCACCGCGCCCCGATGTCGTACCCGTTCCGCGACCCCGAGGGGCTGACCGGCGAGCAGGCCGCGCGCCGCGCGCTCGACCTGGTCGAGAAGCAGGTCGGAGCCGACCAGGTCGCCGCCGTCGTGATCGAGCCGGTGCAGGGCGAGGGCGGCTTCGTCGTCCCCGCGCCGGGGTTCCTGCCCGCGCTCCAGGAGTGGTGCCGGGCGAACGGCGCGCTGCTCGTCGCCGACGAGATCCAGACCGGCTTCGCGCGGACGGGGGCGATGTTCGCCTGCGAGCACGAGGACGTCGTGCCCGACCTGGTCACCACCGCCAAGGGCATCGCCGCCGGCCTGCCGCTCGCGGCCGTGACGGGGCGGGCCGAGGCGATGGACGCCGTCCACCCCGGCGGCCTGGGCGGCACCTACGGCGGCAACCCGGTGGCGTGCGCTGCCGCGCTGGCCGCGATCGAGGTCTACGCCGAGGAGGGGCTGGTCGAGCGGGCGCGCTGGATCGAGGACCGGGTCGGGTCGGCGCTGCGCGAGGCGGAGGCCCGCCACGCGGGCGTCGGCGACGTCCGCGGCCGCGGGGCGATGATGGCGTTCGAGCTGGTGGGCGACGACGGCATCACCCCGGACGCCGCTGCGGCGTCGGCGATCTCGGCGCGCTGCCACGCCCGGGGCGTGCTGACGCTCACCTGCGGCACGTACGGCAACGTCATCCGCCTGCTGCCCGCACTCGTCATCACCGACAAGCAGCTCGCCGAGGGCCTCGAGGTGCTGGTCGGCGCGGTCGACGAGGTGCTGGGCGCGTGACCGGGGTCGACCCGGCCCACGTGCACGAGGTGCACGCGGCCGAGGAGGCGCGCCTCGTCGCCGCCCACCCGCGGTGCGCCGCCGAGCACGAGCGGGCCCGCGCGCACCTGCCCGCCGGCGTGCCGATGAGCTGGATGGCCAAGTGGGCAGGGCCGTTCCCGCTCTGCGTCGCCGAGGCGTCCGGCTCGGTGTTCACCTGCCTCGACGGCGTCGAGGTCGCCGACCTGTGCCTGGGCGACACCGGTGCGATGACCGGCCACAGCCCCGGGCCCACCGCCGCGGCGGTGGCGCACCGGGCCGCGCGCGGCATCACGACCATGCTGCCGAGCACCGACGCGCCCGACGCCGCGGCCGAGCTCGCACGCCGGTTCGGCCTGCCGCAGTGGCAGTTCACGCTGTCGGCCACCGACGCGAACCGGCACGTCATCCGCTACGCCCGCCACCTCACCGGGCGGCCTAAGGTGCTCGTGGTCGACTACTGCTACCACGGCAGCGTCGACGAGACCTTCGCGACGCTGGACGCCGGGCGCGTGGTGCCGCGGCGCGGCAGCATCGGCCCGCCGGTGCACCCGTCCGTCACCACCGCGGTCGTGCCGTTCAACGACGTCGCGGCCCTCGAGCGCGAGCTGGCCACCGGCGAGATCGCCTGCGTGCTGGTCGAACCCGCGATGACGAACATCGGCATCGTGCTCCCCGACGACGGCTGGCACGACGCGCTCCGCCGCCTGACCCGCGAGCACGGCGCCCTGCTGGTGCTCGACGAGACGCACACGCTGTGCGCAGGCCCCGGCGGCATGACCGCCCGGGACGGGCTCCGACCCGACGTCGTGACGCTGGGCAAGGCGATCGGTGGCGGCGTGCCGTGCGGCGCCTTCGGGATGACGGCCGACCTCGCCGACCGGGTGCTCGCGTCGGTCGAGCTCGAGGACGTCGACCTCGGCGGCGTCGGCGGCACCCTGGCCGGGAACGCGTTGTCGCTGGCCGCGATCCGCGCCACCCTCACCGAGGTGCTGACCCCGGACGCGTTCGCGCACATGGAGTCCCTCGCCGTCCGGTGGACCGACGGCGTGCAGGCCGGCATCGACGCCCACGGCGTGCCCTGGCACGTCACCCGGCTCGGCGGGCGCGCCGAGTACGCGTTCAGCGACGCGCCGCCACGGGACGGCGCCGAGGCCGCGGCCGCCGACGACTTCGCGCTGCAGACCTGCATGCACCTCGCCGCCCTGGCGGACGGCCTGCTGCTCACGCCGTTCCACAACATGGCGCTGATGGCGCCGACGACCGCCGCGTCGCAGGTCGACGCCCACACCGCCTCGTTCGACCGCGTGCTGGCCCGGCTGGTCCGGTGACTCAGGAGGGCGTGCGCTCCTCCATGCCCCACGCGCTGCCGTAGCCGTCCTGCAGCAGGTCGAGGAACGGCACCGCGTCGAACGCCTCGGGGCCGAGGACGCCTGCACCCGACCACGTCCCGTTCGCGAGCAGCTCGAGCGCCACGACCGGGTTGATCGCGGTCTGCCAGACCACGCACTGCGAGCCGTACTCGGCCATCGACCACTCGTTGTCGACCGCGTGGTACAGGTACACCTCGCGCGGGTTGCCGTCCTTGCCCGTGCCGGTGACCCACATGCCGGCGCACGTCGTGCCGGTCATCCGGTCGCCGATCGTCGCGGGGTCGGGCAGGCAGGCGGCGACCAGGTCGCGCGGCGAGATCTCCACGCGCCCGGCCGAGCTCGGCACCGAGACGGGCGTGGTGCGGTCGAGGCCGAGCGCGTGCAGCGTGCGCAGCACCGAGATGAACTCCTCGCCGAGGCCGTACTTGAAGGTGACCCGCCTGGCGTCGACCCAGCGCGGCATCAGGAGCACCTCCTCGTGCTCGACGTTCACGCACTCGACCGGGCCGATGCCCGCCGGGAAGTCGAACACCTCGGGCTCGCTGAACGGCGCGGTGGTGAACCACTCCCGGCCTCGCTCCCAGATCACCGGCGGGTTCAGGCACTCCTCGATCGTCGTCCAGATCGAGAACGAGGGCGCGAACGACGGCTCGCCGTCGCGGCCGGCCACGACCAGGTTCGAGCCGTCCCGCGTCCCGAGCTCGTCGATCTCGGAGAACAGGTGGTCGGCGGCGTAGCGCGCGAACACGTCCGAGAGGCCGGGCTCGACGCCGATGCCGACCAGCGCGAGGCGACCGGCGGTCTCCCACTCCCCCGCCAGCGCGAACTGCTCGTCGCCGAGCTTGACGCCGGGCAGCTCGTAGGGCTGCTCCGGATGGGGCTTCGACAGCGACATGGCCATGTCGAGGTAGTCGGCCCCGGCGGCGAACGCGCCCCGGAACACGGGCATCACGAAGCGGGGGTCGACCGCGTTCATCACGTGCGTCGCGCCGTGCTCGCGCGCGAGCGCCTCGACCGACGCCTCGTCGGACGCGTCGACCCGCGCCGCGACGAACCGGTCGTCGCCCGGGTGCCGCTCGGCCACGGCCGCGACCGACCGCTCGGCGCGCGCGAGGTCGTAGTCGCTCACCACCAGCAGCTCGAAGAAGTCGCGTCGTGCGGCGATGCGGACGAAGGCGTCGCCGACGCCGCCGGCGCCGACCAGCAGGATCCTCATGGGTGCCTCTCTCGGTGGTGCCGGGCCAGGTCAGGCGCGGCGGGCGAGCTGCTTGCGGCGCCGGGCGGCGAGCAGCTGCCCCGCGACGACGATGACGAGGGCGATGACGAACATCGCCGAGCCGACCACGTTCGCCTGCGCGGGGATGCCGCGGGTGGCGGCCACGTAGACGAACTTCGGGAACGTGTCGGTGTTGCCGCTGTTGAAGTTCGTGATGATGAAGTCGTCGAACGACAGCGAGAACGACAGCAGCGCCGCGGCCGCGATGCCGGGCAGCAGCAGCGGGAAGGTGACCCGCCAGAACGCCTGCATCGGACCCGCGTACAGGTCGGCCGCCGCCTCCTCGAGCCGCGGGTCGAGGCCCGCGACGCGGGCCTTGACGGTCACGACGACGAAGCTGATGCAGAACATCACGTGCGCGAGGACGACGGTGGCGAAGCCGGGGTTGACGCGCAGGTTGAGGAACTGGGCGAGCAGCGCGGCGCCGAGGACGACCTCGGGCGTGGCGAGCGGCAGGAACAGCAGCAGGTTCGCGGTCGACCGGAAGCGGAACCGGTAGCGCACGAGGGCGATCGCGATCATCGTCCCGAGCACGGTGGCGATCGCGGTGGCGATGAGCCCGATCTGGATGCTGTTCACCACCGCCCGGCACACGTCGGGTGCGCCGCACGGGTCCTTCCAGTTGTCCAGGGTGAAACCGCGCCACACCAGGTTGGTGCGCCCGGCGTCGTTGAACGAGAACGCGAACGTGTACGCGATCGGCGTCAGCAGGTAGAGCAGGGCGATGCCGGCGAACACGGGCAGCACGTAACGCCCGAGCGAGAAGCGACTCACAGCAGCTCCTCCGTCCCCGCCCGGCGCACGTAGAGACCGACGAGCACCAGGATCGCGAGCATGAGCAGCACCGAGAGCGCGGACGCGGTCGGGTAGTCGACGACGCGGAAGAACCGCGAGTCGATGACGTTGCCGACCATCGAGGTGCCGGCGTTGCCGAGCAGCGCCGAGTTCACGTAGTCGCCGGCGGCCGGGATGAAGGTGAGCAGCGTGCCCGACACCACCCCCGGCAGCGACAGGGGCAGCGTCACGTGGCGGAACGTCTGCGCCGCACCGGCGTACAGGTCGCCGCCCGCCTCGACGAGCCGCAGGTCGAGCCGCTCGAGGCTCGCGTAGATCGGCAGCGTCATGAACGGCAGGAAGTTGTACGTCAGGCCGGCCACCACCGCGATCGGCGTCGCGGTGAGGCGCGCGTCGTCGGGCAGCAGCTGGATCGTCTTGAGCACCGAGACCACGACGCTCTCGTCCGCGAGGATCTGCTTCCACGCGATGGTGCGCAGGATGAAGCTGGTGAAGAACGGTGCGATCACGGTGACGAGCAGCAGGCCCTGCAGCAGCGGACGTCCGCGGCAGCGCACCGCGATGACGTACGCGAGCGGGTAGCCGATCGCGAGGGCGAACACCGTGGCGAGCAGCGCGTACAGGAACGAGCGGCCGAACTGCGGCCCGTACGCGGCGATCGCCTCGGTGTAGTTGGCGAGCCGGAACGCCGGCTGCGTCGCACCGACGGGGCCGCCCGGCACCCGCTCGTAGAGCGAGGTGAGCAGCAGCGCACCGACCGGGGCGACGAAGAACAGCAGCAGGTAGAGCAGGCCCGGCAGGAGGAGCAGGTACCCGACCCGGCCGCGCCGACGGGTGTCGTCGCCCGAGGCGGTGTCGTCGCCGGACGTCGCGGCCGCGTGCGCGAGGCCGGACAGGCTCACGCGAGCACCTTCTCGGCGGCCAGGCCCTCCTCGCCCGCGTGGGAGTCCTGGTCGCCCGCGAGGCCGAAGGTGTGCCGCGGCAGCCACGCCAGGTGCACCTCGTCACCGCGCGCGGCTCGCACCGACGCGTCCAGGTTCTGGGCGAAGACGCTCATCGTCCCGAGACCGGCGACGTCGACGAGGTACTCGGTGCTGACGCCCGAGAACGAGACGTCGAGCACCCGGCCGGGGCCGAGGACGTTCGTGCCGTCGGGCACCTCCTCGTCGCCGGTCACCAGGTGCACCTTCTCCGGACGGAACCCGACCAGGACGCGGCCGCTGCGGGCGACGGCGCGGTCGGCGGGCACGTGCACGCGGCGACCGGCGACCTCCACGCCCAGGACCTCGCCGTGGTCGTCGACCACCGTGCCGGGCACCAGGTTCGAGCGGCCGAGGAAGTTCGCCACGAACGCGGTGCGCGGCAAGTCGTACAGCTCCTCCGGCGCACCCATCTGCTCGATCCGGCCCGCGTTCATCACGGCCACGGTGTCGGCCATCGTCATGGCCTCCTCCTGGTCGTGGGTGACGTGCACGAAGGTCAGGCCCACCTCGTCCTGGATGCGCTTGAGCTCGACCTGCATCTGGCGGCGCAGCTTGAGGTCGAGGGCGCCGAGCGGCTCGTCGAGCAGCAGCACCGCCGGGTTGTTCACCACGGCGCGCGCGAGGGCGACGCGCTGCTGCTGGCCGCCGGACAGCTGGGCCGGGCGGCGCCGCGCCAGGTGCCGCAGCTCGACCAGGTCGAGCGCCGCCAGCGCGCGCTCGGTGGCGTCACCGACCTTCTTGCGGCGCAGGCCGAAGGCGACGTTCTCGACGACGTCCAGGTGCGGGAAGAGGGCGTAGCTCTGGAACACCGTGTTGACCGGACGCTGGTGCGCCCGGGTCGAGGTGACGTCGTCGCCGGCGATGAGCACCTGGCCGCTCGTGGGGTGCTCGAGGCCGGCGACCATCCGCAGCGTCGTGGTCTTGCCGCAGCCCGACGGCCCGAGCAGGGCGAAGAACGACCCCGACGGGATCGTCAGCGACAGGTCGTCGACCGCGACGAAGTCGCCGAACCGCTTCGTGACAGAACGCAGCTCGAGGTCGCGCCCCTCCTCGCCGGCCACCGCCTCAGTTCCCGATCGCGGTCTGGAACGCGCCGCCGAACTCGGTCTCCTCGTCCGCGGTGAGGCTGCGGAAGACCTTGACCTGCGACAGCGTCTCCTCGTCCGGGAAGATGCTCGTGTCCTCGGCGAGGGCGGGGTCGATCTCGACCATCGCCTCCTGGGCGCCCTGCACCGGGCAGATGTAGTTGACGTACGCCGCCACCTGCGCCGCGACCGCCGGGTCGTAGTAGTAGTTCATCAGCGTCTCGGCGTTCTTCTTGTGCGGCGACCCGATGGGCACCATCAGGTTGTCGCTCCAGAGCGTGCCGCCCGCCTCGGGGATGGCGAACTCCCACTGCTCGCCGTTCTCGAAGTTCAGCTGCGTGATGTCGCCGGACCAGCAGATGACCGCGAGCGCGTCGCCGGAGATCAGGTCCTCCTTGTACGAGTTCCCCTTCACCTGACGGATCTGGCCGTTCGACACCTGCTCCTGCAGCACCTCGACCGCCGCCTCGAACTCGGCTGCGCCCCAGTCGCCGGAGGGGTCGACGCCCTGCTCGAGCATGATCAGGCCGATGGTGTCGCGCATCTCGTCGAGCACCTCGACCCGGCCCTTCAGCTCGGGCTTCCACAGGTCCGACACGGTGCGCAGTCCGCCGGGCACCTCCGCCTTGTTCCAGGCGATGCCGCCGAACCCGGACTGCCAGGTGAGGGAGTGCTTGCGGCCGGGGTCGAAGTCGACCTCGCGCAGGTCGGTGAGGATGTTCTCCCAGTTCGGGATGTTCGCCTGGTCGAGCTCCTGGGTGTACCCGAGCGAGATCATCCGCCCGGCCATCCAGTCGGTGAGCGTCACGATGTCCTGGCCGATGTCGTCGCCGTTCGCGAGCTGGCCCTGCACCTTGCCGAAGTAGGTGTCGTTGCCGTCGACGTCCTCGCTGTAGTCGACCTCGATGCCGGTCTCCTGCGTGAACGCCTCGAGCGTCGGGTACGTCGTGCCGTCCTCGGCCAGGTCGAGGTAGAGCGTCCAGTTCGCCCAGGCGAGCTGCTTCTCCGAGTCCGAGCGGTCCTGCGCGGCGGTCGGCGCGCCCCCGCTGCCGCTCGCCGTCGAGCCCGGCGTGCCGGACGTGCCGCAGGCGGCGAGGAACGCGCCGAGGCCGAGCAGGCCGGCGCCCTGGAGCGCCGACCGGCGCGAGATCTGCTGCGCGGCACGGGATCCGAGGCCGAGCCGGGCGAGCGCGCGGACCTCGGGCGGTGCCGACGCGAGCCGGGCGGCTCGCTCGGCGGGGCTGAGGGGACGGCGAGTGGTCATCGGGTGCTGGTCCTTCCGGGGGCGTCGGACGGGATGGGGCTCACTCGAAGGCGATCATGACGTGCTTGACGCGGGTGTAGTCCTCGAGGCCGTACATCGACAGGTCCTTGCCGTACCCGCTGTGCTTGAAGCCCCCGTGCGGCATCTCGGCGACGATCGGGATGTGCGTGTTGACCCACACGCAGCCGAAGTCGAGCGCGCGCGACACGCGCATCGCGCGGCCGACGTCGCGCGTCCACACGCTCGAGGCCAGGCCGTAGCGGGTTCCGTTGGCCCACCTGATCGCCTCGTCCTCGTCGCTGAACCGCTGGACGGTGATGACCGGGCCGAAGATCTCGTCCTGGACGGCCTCGTCGTCCTGGCGCAGGTCGGACACGACGGTCGGCTCGAGGAAGTAGCCGTTCGCGAAGGTGTCGGCGGTGAGGCGGCTGCCGCCCGCGCGCACCTGGGCGTGGTCGGGCAGCCGGTCGAGGAAGCCGGTGACCCGCTCGAGCTGGGCCGGGTTGTTCACCGGGCCGAGCGCGGCGTCGTCGTCGTCGGGCAGGCCGACCTTGGTGGCGCGGGCCTGCTCGGCGAGCGCGGCGGCGAAGTCGTCGTGCACGCCCGGGGCGACCAGGACGCGGGTCGCGGCCGTGCAGTCCTGGCCGGCGTTGAAGTAGCCCGCTCCGGCGATCCCCTCGGCTGCGGCCTCGACGTCGGCGTCGTCGAACACGATGACCGGGGCCTTGCCGCCGAGCTCGAGGTGCACCCGCTTGAGGTCGGGGGCGGCGGCCGAGGCCACCTGCGACCCGGCGCGCACCGAGCCGGTGATGGCCACGAGCTGCGCAGTGGGGTGCGACACCACCGCGC
Source organism: Angustibacter speluncae (assembly GCF_054777815.1). NCBI lineage: Bacteria > Bacillati > Actinomycetota > Actinomycetes > Kineosporiales > Kineosporiaceae > Angustibacter > Angustibacter speluncae. The sequence continues at coordinate 19,949 of NZ_BAAHAF010000005.1, forward strand.
GGCCGGTGTCGCGGTCGCCGGTGACGACGTTGAAGGTGCCCTCGGGCAGGAACTCCGAGGCGATCTCGGCCATCAGTAGCGTGGTCTCGGGCGTGGTGTCCGAGGGCTTCAGCACGATCGTGTTGCCGGCCGCGAGGGCGGGCGCGAACTTCCAGACCGCCATCATCATCGGGTAGTTCCAGGGCGTGACCTGCCCGACGACGCCGATCGGCTCGCGCCGCACGTAGGACGTGTGGCCGCTCATGTACTCGCCGGCCGACTTGCCCTCGAGCACCCGGGCCGCGCCGGCGAAGAACCGGAGCTGGTCGACCATCGGCGGGATCTCCTCGCTCGCCGTGAGGGCGTGCGGCTTCCCGGTGTTCTCCGCCTCGAGCCGGATCAGCTCGTCGGCGCGCGCCTCGATGGCGTCGGCGATCTTCAGCATCGCCTGCTGGCGCTCGGCCGGCGTGGTGCGTCCCCACGTGGTGAACGCCTGCTCGGCGGCCTTGTACGCGGCGTCGACGTCGGCCTCGGTGCCGACCGGCGCGGTCGCCACCACCTGCCCGGTGCTGGGGTCGACGACGTCGCTGCGCCCCTCCCCCTGCGGCTCGACGTACCCACCTGCCACGAAGCTGCGGAGCTCGCGCACCTGGTGTCCTCCTCGTCAGCGGTCCACGCACGTCCCGTCCCGGCGGGCGGGTTGGACGCAGGGTAACCAGAGGACCCCCGCGATGGGTACGGGATCAGCCGAGAATCGTCCGGCCGATGACGGATCCGTGCGTCTGTGTCCGCTCGCGCCACGGATTCCCTCGCGAACGGGTTGCCGCAGGGACGACACCGCCGTCAGGATGGCCGAGTGCCGACCGCCAGCCGACAGCCGCTCGACGAGGTGTCGAAGCGGATCATCGAGCAGCTGCAGGAGGACGGACGGCGCGCGTACGCGACCATCGGCAAGGCGGTGGGCCTGTCGGAGGCGGCCGTGCGGCAGCGGGTGCAGCGCCTGGTCGAGTCGGGCGTCATCCAGATCGTCGCCGTCACCGACCCCCTCCAGGTGGGCTTCACCCGCCAGGCGATGATCGGCGTCCGCTGCGACGGCGACATGCAGCAGGTCGCCCAGCAGCTCGGCGAGATCGAGGAGGTCGACTACCTCGTCATCACGGCGGGCTCGTTCGACATCCTGCTCGAGGTGGTCTGCGAGGACGACGACCACCTGCTCGACCTGCTCACCACGCGGATCCGGTCGACGCCCGGCGTCCGCACGACCGAGACGTTCGTCTACCTCAAGCTCCATCAGCAGCACTACGACTGGGGAACGCGATGACCACCACGCCCGAGCACGTCAGCGCCGACGCCGGCGGGGGCAGCACGCCGCAGGGCACGCTGCGCACCGACGCGGCGCGCGACCACCTGTGGATGCACTTCTCCCGCCACTCGAGCCTCGACACCTCGCCGGTGCCGGTGATGGTGCGCGGGGAGGGCGTGCGGGTCTTCGACCAGCACGGGCGGTCCTACCTCGACGGCCTGTCCGGCCTGTTCGTCGTGCAGGTCGGCCACGGCCGCACCGAGCTCGCCGAGGCCGCGGCGAAGCAGGCGTCCGAGCTGGCGTTCTTCCCGCTCTGGTCGTACGCCCACCCGTCCGCGATCGACCTGGCGGAGCGGCTCGCGGCGTACGCGCCGGGCGACCTGAACCGGGTGTTCTTCACGACCGGTGGCGGCGAGGCGGTCGAGACCGCCTGGAAGCTGGCGAAGCAGTACTTCAAGCTGACCGGCAAGCCCAACAAGCACAAGGTGATCTCGCGGTCGGTGGCCTACCACGGCACCCCGCAGGGAGCCCTGTCGATCACCGGCATCCCGGCGGCCAAGGAGCCGTTCGAGCCGCTGGTGCCCGGCGCGTTCAAGGTGCCGAACACCAACCAGTACCGCGCCCCCGAGCACCTGCGCGACGACGACAAGGCGTTCGGGCGCTGGGCCGCCGACCGCATCGCCGAGGCGATCGAGTTCGAGGGTCCCGACACCGTGGCCGCCGTCTTCCTCGAGCCGGTGCAGAACTCCGGCGGCTGCTTCCCGCCGCCTCCCGGGTACTTCGAGCGGGTGCGCGAGATCTGCGACGAGTACGACGTGCTGCTCGTCAGCGACGAGGTGATCTGCGCGTTCGGACGGATCGGCTCGATGTTCGCGTGCGACGACTACGGCTACGTGCCCGACATGATCACGTGCGCCAAGGGCATGACGTCGGGCTACTCCCCCATCGGCGCGATGATCGCGTCCGACCGGCTGTTCGAGCCGTTCTCGAAGGGGACGACGACGTTCCCGCACGGGTACACCTTCGGTGGCCACCCGGTCTCGGCGGCAGTCGCGATGGCGAACCTCGACATCTTCGAGCGCGAGGGCCTGAACGCCCACGTGCACGAGCAGGCGCCCGCGTTCCGCTCGACGCTGGAGCAGCTGCTCGACCTGCCGATCGTCGGCGACGTGCGCGGCGACGGGTTCTTCTACGGCATCGAGATGGTCAAGGACAAGACGACGCGGGAGACCTTCGACGACGACGAGTCGGAGCGGCTGCTGCGCGGGTTCCTGTCGAAGGCGCTGTTCGAGGCCGGCCTGTACTGCCGCGCCGACGACCGCGGCGACCCGGTCGTGCAGCTGGCCCCGCCGCTGATCAGCGGGCAGGCCGAGTTCGACGAGATGGAGTCGATCCTGCGCTCGGTGCTCACGGAGGCGTGGAACCGCCTGTGACGACGACGCCGCTCTGGCAGGCGGGCGGCGTCCCCGCGGCACGGCCGCCACTGGACGGCGACACGACCGTCGACGTCTGCGTCGTCGGCGCGGGGTTCACCGGGCTGTGGACGGCGCTGCACCTGGCGCGCACCGACCCCTCGCTGCGGGTGCTGGTGGTCGAGGACCAGCACCCGGGCTTCGGCGCGAGCGGGCGCAACGGCGGCTGGTGCTCGGCGCTGTTCCCGCTCCCCTTCGAGGCGGTCGCCTCCCGGCACGGGCGCGACGCCGCGGTGGCGATGGCGGCGGCGTGCCGCGAGGCCGTCGACGACGTGGGCCGGCTCGCCGCGGACGAGGGGATCGACGCGGGGTTCCGCAAGGGCGGCAGCGTGGTGTTCGCGCGCGGCCCGGCGGGGCTGCAGCACGCCCGCCACGACGTGACGGCCGCGGCGTCGGACCCCGGCGCGCGGCTGGAGCTGCTCGACGCGGACGGGGTGCGGGCCCACGTCGAGGTGGAGGGCTCCGTCGGCGGCACGTTCACGCCGGACTGCGCGTCGCTGCACCCGTTCCGGCTCGTCACCGGCCTGGCCGAGGCGGCCTCGCGACGCGGTGTGCGGGTCGTCGAGGGCACGCGGGCGCTCGAGGTGCGCCCTGGTCAGGTGCGCACCGGTCACGGGACCGTGTCGTGCTCGCACGTGGTGCTCGCGACGGAGGGGTACACGCCGCAGCTCGACCGTGGTCGGCGGCGGGCGGTCGCCCCGGTCTACTCGCTGATGGTCGCCACTCCCGTCCTGTCGCAGGCGGTCTGGGACGAGATCGGGCTCGCCGACGGGCAGACCTTCTCGGAGCACCAGCACCTGGTGGTCTATGGGCAGCGCACGCAGGACGGCCGGCTGGCGTTCGGCGGGCGCGGGGCGCCCTACCACTGGGGGTCGTCGGTGCGGCCGGGCTTCGACCAGCACCCGCGGGTGCACACCGCGCTCGCTGCGCTGCTGCGGCAGTACTTCCCGGTGCTGGCCGAGGTACCCGGCGGCGCCACCCGGCTGGCCGGCATCGGCATCGACCACACCTGGGGCGGACCGCTCGGCATCCCCCGCGACTGGCACCCGTCGGTGCGGCTCGACCCGTCGTCGCGGATCGCCTGGGCCGGCGGCTACGTCGGCGACGGCGTGGCCCTCAGCCAGCTGGCGGGCGCGACGCTCGCCGACCTGGTGCTCGGCAACGAGACCGCGCGCACGGCGCTGCCCTGGGTGGGTCACCGGCCGCGGCAGTGGGAGCCGGAACCGCTGCGCTGGCTGGGCGTGAACGCGGGCCTGCTGATGGCGCGGGCCGCGGACGCGCACGAGCGGCGCTCGGGCCGGCCGAGCCCGCTGGGTGGCGCGCTGGCGCGGCTGACGGCGCACTGATCCCCTTTCCGCTCTCACGCGGCGCGCCGGTGCCAGGGCACGGCGAACACGATGTCGACCGGTCCCCCGTCGTCGTCTGCGCGCGCCGGCCGGCCGAGCGGGGGCGGTGGTCGGGTGGTCGTGCTGTGGCCGGTGGGGGTGGTCGAGGTGACCGCCCCGTCCGGGGCGCGGGCGGCGCTCCAGCCGGGCGCCTCCTTGGCGAGGTTGCACCGCTGGCACAGGCCCTGACCGTTCTCGCGGCTGGTGGCCCCGTCCGCGGCGACAGGTCGGACGTGGTCGCCGGCGCGGATCGGCGCGTCGCACCAGGGGGTGCGACAGGTCTGGTCGTCGAGGGTGATCAGCTCGGCGAGACCGGTCGGGAACAGTCGCGACCGCGAGTCCATCGCCACGAGCCGGTCGCGCCGCGGTGCCTGGTAGAGCCGGCGCAGCCAGGCGCGTCCCGATGCACCCGCGCGGGCGACCAGGTCGCGGGCCACCGGGGCGGGGATCGGCATCGGCGCCATGCCTCGGGCGCGGACGCTGGCGGGCTCGTCGCGGCCAGGGTCGTCGAGGTCGCCGAGCAGGGCGGTGTCGGCCATCACCAGCTCGATCCGCACGTCCACGGGGGCCGTGAGCGGGTCGCGTCCGGTGACACGCTGCACGAGCAGGTCGGCCATCAGCTGCCCGCGTCCGCGCGGGTCGCCTGACGCCTTGGCCGACGCCGCGCCGCGGTCGAGCGCGGCGTACGTCGCGACGCCGTCGACCACCGGGAGCAGCGCGCCGACCCACACCATCGCGTCCGGCGCCGGTCGGATCGACACCCGGCGATCGGCCGCGGCCTTGGCGGCACGACGCACGGCGGCGGCGGCGTCGAGCCGCTGGGCCACGCTCTTCGCGGCGCGCACCAGCTCGCCGCGCGACCGGCCGTCCTCAGCGAGCATCTGCGCGAGCTCCGCGTCGACCTGGGTGCGGTGCTCCAGGCTCAGCACCGCCGTCTCGCGGACGAGGCCGGTCGCGGTCCACTCGTCGATGCGTCCGGAGGTGAGCGCCGCCAGCGTGCAGGGCATCTCGCGCACGAGCGCCCGCGCGAGCCCGACGAAGGTGTCGCCGCGGCTGGGCGTCTCGCGGCGTGCCCTGGACACCTGGTCGGCCACGCCCCGCGACGCGCGCCCGGAGGGCACGCCGGCCTCGAGCTGCGCCGCGCGCTGGGACCGCGCGAAGGCGTCCGTGATGCGCGCCTGCGCGGCCGAGGCGGCTCGCTTGAGGTCCTCGAGCGCGCCGAGCTGGTCGATGCGCGCGGCGTCGGCGTCGGCGCACGGCAGCGTCCGGACCTCCTCCGTGAGCGAGCGCAGCCGCGCGAGCTCACCCTCGTCGCTCGCTGCATCCTTGTCGAACACGTGTTCGATGGTAGTCGTTCTCATGCTGCTGCACAACGGTCGTGCAGCACCCGGTGGATCAACGGGGACGGCGCCGGTCGCGCCTGTCCCAGCAGGACGAGTGCCAGTGCCGGCGCTGCTCGAGCCCGTCCCCCACGACGGTGTCGGCCGGCCAGGCCACCACGTGCGGCGTCCCGGCGGGCACCTCCTGCTGGCAGCCGGGGCACCGGTACGCGCGTCCGGACGACGCCCCGCTCACCCGTCGCACGAGCCAGTCGCCGTCGGGGTGGGACTCGTGCCGCTGCATACCCGCGAGCGCGCGGCCGAGGTCGACGTCCTCGTCCGGGCGTGGTGCGCCGCCGCGGCGGCGGGGGCGGTTGGAGCGCGGCACGCATCCAGTGTCGCGGACCGGTGCGAGGTCAGTCCTGGGCGGCCGGCATCGACGCGCGGGCACGCTCGGCCACCAGGTCGGCCAGCCGCTGCGCGTCGGCCTGCGCCTGCTCGGCCCCGCGGGCGTCGACGACCTGGACGCCGACCAGGACGTCGCCGGAGCGCACGACGGCGCGGACCACCGGGGCGCCGAAGACGTCGTCGCCCCGCACGGCGAGCCGCTCGGGCGACACCCAGCCGTCGCCCGTCGGCACGACCTGGTCGACCCAGCGGCAGCGACCGGTGTCGTCGGCCAGGACGCCGAGCGCCTGCCCGCCCTCCCCCGGCGCGAACACCGTGACGGCCAGCTCGACCGAGCCGGCCGCCGACCTGCTCTCGTCGAAGTACGACGCGCTGCGGCCACCGACCGGCGCGAGGCCCGGGAGGCCGAGGTTGCACTGCTGGCCCGACACCACGGCCACGTCGGCGTACTGGCCGAGGTCGCTCACCAGGCGACGACCGTTGCCGACCTCGTCGTCCGTCAGCAGGACCTCGTCCGGGACGAACGTACGACCGACCGCTGCAGTGGTCGGCGACGGCCGCACTTCGACCGCACCCGCGGACGACTCGGCGCTCGCGCTCGGCGACGGCGGAGCCGCGACGCCGCCGGCGTCCGGACCCGGCCCTAGGGACCACGTCAGCCCGCCCGCCACGAGGACGGCGGCCACCGCTCCGCCCGCGACGACGGCCTGCCGCCGGCGACGGCGACGGTGGCGCACCAACCCGGCGACTCCGACGCGTAGCGCCGCGAGGTCGAAGTGGTGCGCCGAGGCGCTGTCGAGGGTCTCGACCAGGCCGGGCAGCTCGGGTCCGGGGTCGCGGGTGCGCAGGGTGGTGGTCATCGCAGTGCCTCGCTCGTGGGTGAGTCGGTGGCGCCGGCCCGCAGGTCGGCGCTCGAGCTGTCGGTGGTGTCGTGCAGGCCGCTGCGCTCGCGCAACGCGGCGACGCCGCGGTGCACGAGGACGCGGAAGTTGCCGGTGCTGCAGCCCAGTGCGGCAGCGGCGTCGACGTCGGGCAGGTCCTCGTAGAAGCGCAGCACGACGGCTGCACGCTGGCGCGGGGGCAGCGTGGTCACGGCGTCCCAGAGCACCTGGGCGTCGACGACCTGCCGGGCGGGGTCGGGCTGGGCCGGTGAGCGGACGTCGCTGGTGACGACGTCGTGGTGCACCAGCTCCTTGCTCGACATCCGGCGGCTGCGCGAGATCCAGGCGTTGACCAGCATGCGGCGCACGTAGGCGTCGACGTCGTCAGCTCGTCGGACGCGCCGCCACCGCAGCACGACGGTCGCCAGGACGTCCTGCACGAGGTCCTCGGCGTCGTGCGTGCGCCCGGTGAGCAGCACCGCCACCCGCAGCAAGCGCGGGGCGCGCGACTCGAGGAAGTCCTCGACCTCCACCCGCACCTCCCCGCGTCCCGGACGGCCGGTCGACCGTCCACCACCAGGACGCGCCGGCCGGCCTCGACGTTACGCGCGGCTCAGTCGGTGTTGCTGCATGCGCGCCCGGTGGGACGGACGAGCCGCGGTCGAAACAAGAGGTTCGGCGTCAGCGCGCGGGCTCGTCGTACGTGCGTCACACCGCCCACAAGGGGCGTGGCGGCAACACTCACTTGGGACAGGGTCTCAGCGCCTGGTACGGCGTCCGAGCGATGTCGATGCGGGCACCGGGCGCGCCTGGCTCTCGACGACGACGGCGGACGACTGCGCAGCCACACACGTGGTCCGCTAGTCGTGGCAGAGTGCAGTTTGTGGCCACCAACGACGTAGTCCGGGGCGCCAGTGGCAAGCCCGTGTCGAGCGCCTGGCTCGCCGAGTACTTTGAGAGTACTTCGGTACTACAGGGCGGACAGCTGTTCACCGGTTATCCGATAGCGACAGCAGCTGACCGCCGTGGCCCGATCGACGCCGTCTACGTGTCGCCTGCTGTCGGAGTCATCATCTTTGATCTTGTTGAAGGGAACGACCTCGGGGACGTCGCTGGCCGACAAGACGACGCATACAACCGAATTGAAGTGCGATTGAAGCAGCATTCTGCCCTAGTGGCGCGGAGGCGCCTGAAAATTCCGTTGCACACGATGACGGTTGCGCCAGGAGCCAGCGATCTTCAGATTCAGGCTGCAGGTAGCGCCGAATACCCGATTGCGAATTCCAGCAATCTTGACGAGTTGCTCGGCAATCTCAATTGGGCGGAAGCGGATGAAGACGTGTCTAGGCAAGCCCTGTCCGCCCTGCAGTCAATATCACAGATCCGTACCTCTGCAATCACTCGTTCCGTGCTTCAGCCTGATTCGCGGGGCGCGAAACTTCGACGCCTCGAGGAGTCGATTGCGACCCTAGACCTCCAGCAGAGCAAAGCAGTCACGAGACGACCGATGAAGTTCAGCGCATCAGGGGCCTCGCGGGCTCTGGAAAAACAGTCGTGCTGGCACTGAAGGCTGCTTACCTCCACACCACGAGACCAGACTGGAACATTGCAGTCACCTTCAATACGCGTTCACTCTCAGATCAGTTCCGAAGGCTGATCAACAATTTCACGATCGCCCAAGCACAAGAGGAGCCGGATTGGACACGCGTGCACATCCTCGCCTCCTGGGGCGGAGGTGGCGGTGAGTCCCGAGATGGAATTTATCGCAAGTACTGCTCAGCCAATAACATCCTCTTCCGTGACTTTGGGAGCGCGAAGAATCGATATGGAAGCGCCGACGCTTTCGCCGGAGCTTGCCGCGAGGCGCTGGCCGAGGGGAGCCCTCTAGCGCTTTACGACGCCATCCTGGTCGATGAGGCGCAAGACCTGCCGCCAGAATTCTTGCGCATGTGCTACGACTTGCTCGGCCCGGTCAAACGCCTGGTCTATGCGTATGACGAATTGCAAACTCTCACCGGTACTGGCTTGCCGCCAGCCGAGGAAATTTTTGGCATGCAGCCCGACAGCGAAGTTCCTCGCGTTCAGTTCGACCCCGCATCCGCCGATATCGACCGCCGCGACATCATTCTGCAGAAGTGCTACCGAAACTCTCGACCTGTGCTCGTAACCGCGCACGCACTTGGCTTTGGTGTTTACCGAGAGCCACCGAGCAATCGCACTACGGGCTTGGTGCAGATGTTCGAACAGAAGGACTTGTGGGCTGATATCGGATATCGCGTCGAAGAAGGCTCTCTCGAAGACAACGAGACGGTGAGGCTGGCAAGAACAGCGGAATCAACCCCCGCTTTCCTTGAGACACACTCACCCGTGGATGACCTAGTCCAATTCGTACGTTTCGATAGTCCTGCAGAACAGAACGAATGGGTTGCTAGTCAAATTCAACGCAATCTGAGCAACGACGAACTTATGGCCACTGACATCATCGTCATTAATCCTGACCCCTTCACAACTCGCAAGAATATCGGTCCAATTCGCGCCAGACTATATGACGCTTCGATTTCGAGCCATTTAGCCGGGGTCGATACCTCAGCGGACGTGTTCTTTCGCCGGGACGAGCAGAGCGTCACGTTCACCGGAATTTACCGCGCGAAAGGCAACGAAGCTGGAATGGTGTATGTGGTAAACGCACACGAGTGTATGGCGAGCACAGTCAACTTGGCCAGTATGCGTAATCGGCTGTTTACTGCAATCACTCGGAGCAAAGGCTGGGTTCGCGTTGTGGGCGTTGGCGCCGAGATGGATCGGTTGGTCGCAGAGTACGAGAACATTCTACGACACAACTTTACGCTTGCGTTCCGTTACCCCACCGAGGCTGAACGAAGCATCATGCAGATAGTTCACCGCGACATGTCTCGAGCGGTGGTCAGCAAAGTGCGTCGCGCAGATCGGACACTGGCCTCCATTCTCGAAGATTGGGAGAATGGGGAGATCTTCCCAGACGACCTGGATCCGCAAACCCGTGCACGGCTAGCGTCCATGCTTCAGCGGGCGAGTGATGCAGACGCTACTGCTCCAGGTACGCCGGAGTGAGTCGTGCTCATCGATGAGTACGCCGCTGAGTTCCGGGGACTCACGAGATTCTTGATAGAGGAGAGTCTCGTCGATCAATTTCAGACTCCGTCGAAGCGAGAAGTGGGAGAGGGCCTTGTTGAGCTTCGATCGTCGTACTGGAGTCACGCCCCGCGAACGATGGGAAATTGGGCCTACGCGGATACCTATGCGTCTCTAGCCAGCAGCAACAGTTTCGATCTTCGATTTCTTGACGGGGCACTCTTGCGGGCGAGCTACGAGTTCCACGCCAAGGGCGACGGCGCTTTGCGACGCTATTCGGTCAGTTTCTTGCCTTCTCCAGACCTTCTCGCATTCCAGACAGATCCCGAATTGTATCTAGCCGATGAGTTGTATGGTGACGTCATCGACTCGCGCGTAGTCACCGTACCCCTACGTTTTGACTTTGACAGTCGCTCAGAAGTCGTTGCTGACTTGCATCATCCGGTCTCTCATCTCACGATCGGCGCGTATAAACACTGTCGAATCCCGATCAGCGGCCCCGTGTCGCCATACCATTTGGTCGAGTTCGTCCTTCGCAGTTTCTACCGAACCAAGAAGCGGCACTGGACCGATGAATTGCCGTCGCCCCGAGTGCCCAAAGCAGCCGCCACGATAAGCACGTTGGAGCGATCCCTCGTTCACCTCGGTGTACCAACGGTTTGAAACCCAACACACATTCGTCCTTGCTCGCAGTTTCAACTCCTGCGTGTTGGCGCTTCTAGCGACACCGCGAAACGGGCACGGGCGTGCTTTGCAGCGGCCCAGGCCTGCCCCCTATGTCGGCGACCCGATCCCACGACCAGTGGCTTCCTTCGTAGGAGTCCGACGTTCTGCGCCTACTTCCAAGCCATCTCGAGCACAACGAGACCACCCCCATATGCCCGGCTTGGATGCGTGCGAGCGGCGCCCACCCGCCGCAGGCGAACGCCGCGGTCCTGAGCCGCGAAGGACTGCGTCGGTCCGGGAGCGCGCCCGATCCGCGGTTGAGCAACAGTCGGAGCGTGGCGGCCAGAGGCCACCAACAGCCCGCGAGGTCGGGCACAGTGTCACGATGATTGCCGAGCCGCGCCCAGGCCGCACTATCGTCGAGGTGACCAAGGCGCTTCGTGATTGCCACGTAGCGCTGGTCAACTTCCGTGGGGCCGGGCCTCCGATGGGCCTTCTGCGGCGCACCTGGCTGAGCAACTATCAACGGATCGTGACAGCACAACTCAGCGTGCTGCGCCTACTGGTCACGCAGGACTCGATTGACCGGCTCCTGACCGGACGGCAGTACTTCTTCTTACGCAGCATCGACCCCCATACCGGTGGAGACACTAGTGATTTGGTCCACCTCGAAGTCGCCGAGCGGATTGACGTTCTTGAAGCGGCAATCCAAGAACACACAGCCTTCACCGGACGGTGGAGCCAAAACCGCGGTGCCGCGTTCGTTGTGCCGGACACCAACGTCCTCCTGCACCATCCGCGATCGTGGACCGACGTGGACTGGCACCAGTTGGCCAACCCCCAGGCCAGCCGGGTTGACCTGGTCCTACCTCTGTTGCTGCTCGACGAGCTCGACAACATCAAGAATAGGGCCCGTGGTCAAGGCAACCGTACGACCGCAGGCGGTCTTGGTACTCGCGCCCGCGACGCTCTGCGCGAGATCGAGAAGCGCTTCGACGGGGCTGTGGACCGGCCAGCCATCATTACCAAGGAAGTCGACGCCCACCTGCTGCTCGACGAACCAGGACATGTCCGTTTGCCCCACGCTGACGACGAACTTGTCTTCTACGCCCGGCGCCTGCGCGAGCTCACTGGCCGGATCGTAACTCTCGTCACCTATGACACTGGCTGCCTCGTACGTGCCCAAGCAGCCAAGCTACGCGCCAGACGGCCTGAACAGCCCGAGCCACTTAGCCCAACACCGTAACGCCGTTGGTGCGCAATCAGCCACGCCCCGCGCCACCCACCTCCCAAACGACGCACGTTTGAGAGTGCCCCACGCAGCGGAGCTCTTGGCATTGCCACCGGTACCGAACGGTGGCGACGTTCCCGCGCTCCAGGCGGCCGGCGACGGATCTCGTTCGTCTACGAGCCGGCATGAAGGGCCGGCCCGTCAGGCGCCACCGGTCTCGGCCCGGACCATGGTGACGGAGCCTTGAGCTTCCGCGGCGGGTGTCACGTTCGACGCGATCGGCGCGCAGGTGGGGTACGCCGCACCCCGTGTTTGTGCACGAAGGCGCTACGAGGGGACCTGCCCGCGGACGACCGGGTGCTGCGCATCGCCGAGCGCCTTGCACGTCTCTTCGAGCAGGTGCGCGCGGCAGCGAGCCAGGTGCGCATAGTTCGGGACGGTTAGCGCAGCCGATCGTCGGGGTGACGCGGCAGCCGACCCAGCGCTTCGTCCACAGCGGTCGTGTCGATCTCCGGTGCAGCTTCGTCGTTGAGCAGAGCCATCAGGTGCGGGCCCATGAAGGATTCGAGCACGCCGCCGAGGGCCGAAAGGTCCAGCCCGCGGTCCAGAGTCGGCAGGTAAGCGTTCGGATGCGACCTCGCGTCGTGGTCGTAGAACTGGAAGTTCCCACCGCCGTGCACAGTGTCTTTCCAGCACACGATGCTGTTGGTCCCGACCGTGGTCGGTTCGCCGTCGTTGGCGAGCAAGTTCACCCGGGCCAGCATGTCTGCCACCGCGAAGTCGGAGATTCGGCCTGCGTCGCGAGCACGGATGGCTGAGCGCAGTGGTCCCATCCAGCCTCGGTCGGCGCTCACCACCCTGGCGCCGGATCCGATGACCGTGATCGGCATCGGTGCAGCCGGCGTCACATCATGGATGGTGTGGCGCAGGAACTGCTGGTGGTGCTGGCCATTGGATGGGTTCCACAGGAGGGTCATGGAGAGGGTGCGCCTAGACCCGTCCTTGAGGTGCGCGATGCCAACGACGTCGTGCCGATGCCCGGGCATGTGCTGCAGAATTGGCCGGAGCTGCTGCTGCGCGACGTCGTACAGCCTCCCCATGCTGTCCTCGAAGGTCAGTCCTGGGACCCCGCGAAGAGTGTCGTTCATCCACTTCGACGGCTGCATGCCCGCCTTCGTGATACCGAGCCCCGCGTAGGCTAGGAAGCCCTTCCCGTCCACCGTCTCGAGCTGGACGATCTTGGAGGCGGTCTCCATCACCGGGCGGCCGTCTCGCGAGAGCAGCTGGTCGGCGACGACCCAGATGGATCGACGACCGTGCACCGTCATCGCGAAGGTCATGGTCCATTCTGACTTGGGGCTGATCGTGCCGAGGTGACTTCTGCCGTACCCGCGCGGGCGGCGAGTCAATCTCAACGTCGCGAAAGGTCGCGCATGGCCGACGCCTGTCAGCACCTGCGTCACAGCGCCGCCTGCCGGCGCAAGCAATCAGCGTGAAGTGCTACCTAATAGAGTCGGGCGTGGCCGGCTTCACCGCCAACTGGAGAGTCCGCCCCGCCGCCGTTATGACTTCGACCCGTCGGGCGACAAGGTCGGCGCAGCAGCGATCGCCCGGACTAAGGAAGACAGGTTCCTCAAACTCGAGCCACCGGATGTGCGAGAGCAGCGTCAGCCGGTCGACGGTGACCTCCACGACCTCGTCCACGCTTCGACCCTACGACGGCTGGCGTGTCCAGCCGCCCAAAGGCGGACTGTGCTTCTCAAGCGCCGAACGCGTCGGCCCGAACTCGAGTTCCGTCTCTACCTGTGAGCCACTCGGCCGCAAGCAGCTCGCCGTAGTGCTCGAAGACGCCGCGGTCCCACGTGACGGTTTCCTCGAAGACGCGATCCGGCTCGGTGATGTACGAGTCGGTGAACTGTCCGTCGACGACCGTCCAGACCCAGAACGCATCGCGTGGCGGCCCCCATCGACGCCACCACAGATGGCCTGCGAGTCGGGTCGAAAGCACGTCGGGCTTGATCAAGGCGTAGCCAGCCGGCGCAGCTCCGCGAGAGAGCCGCGCTACGCGGTTCGCGTATCGAATGACGTGCGGGCTCGGTTGGTGGCCTCCAAGGTCGGGCTTCAGCGGCACGAGCCCACTTTAGAAGTCAGCAACCGCCTCGCTCCCCTGCGACGGCCTCGGGCAGGTGCCCCATTCCGCCGCGTATCGGCGAGGCCCACGTCGAGGATGGCTCTGATTTAGATCTGCAGGTGTAGCCGCAAGGCGTCGTCCAGCTGCCCCATCAGTCGCGCCGGCACCAATCCCAGCGGTGGCCCGATGCGTTCGACCGATACCGAGCGGATCTGCTCCGCCTGGGCTTTGGAGTCCGTCCGCAAGCCGGTCCGCTCTGCGGGCAGTGCGACCTGGAAGGGGTAGACCCGCGCCACATTGCTGGTGACCGGGACAACGGTGACGACGCCCCGTCCGAGCCGGTCAGCGGTGGCATTGGCTCGATCGTTGCTGACGATCACGGCCGGGCGGCGCTTGTTGGCTTCGGCGTCACGGGCTGGGTCGAGGTCGACCAGGCGGATCTCACCGCGACGCATCGGCGAGCCCGTCGGCTGTGGTGTCCTCCCATGCCGCGGCCTCGCCAGATGCCTCCCATTCCTTCCAAGCCGCGGCGTAGGCATCGTCGAGCTCGGGTTGGGCAAGGAGCCGGATGGCCCTCTGGATGGCCGCGGACCGACTCGAGATGCCGGCCTCGCGTGCGTAGCGATCAAGTGCTGCGATGTCCTCATCGGGGAGGCTGATGCTGAGCTTCATCACGCCATCCTACTCTGGTACGACCGAGGTAGCACTCGTGAGCTCCCTACCTGGGCGACCTGCTGCACTCCGCCGCGGGTGCCCGTCAAGCGATCGAGCACACCTTCGGGGGTTGGACGTGGACGGTCCGGTGGCCAAGCCCGCCGGGTCCGCCTGAGATAGCGTCTGGTCGTGACGCTCAACCATGTTCGACGCGGAAGCGGTAGTCCTCTGCTGTTAGTGCATGGGCTGGGCGCAGGGTGGCAGTCCTGGGCCCCGATCGTCGACGCCTTGGCTGAGCGCCGCGAGGTCATTGCTGTCGACTTACCCGGGTTCGGTGAGACACCGTCGTTGACCGGTGAAGTCTCGATCGCGACTTTGGCCGACTCCGTTGCGGGGTTCATCGGCGAACAGGGGCTGGACGGGGTCTCCACCGTGGGCCAGTCCATGGGCGGCCGCATCGTCCTCGAGCTCGCGCGGCGGGGAGTCGGCGGCGACACCGTGGCGTTGGACCCGGGCGGCTTCTGGAGCGATCGCGAGCTGGTCGTCTTCGGCGCCACCTTGCGGCCCTCGATCGCACTGGTCCGAGTGTTGCGAGGCGCCCTGCCCTCGCTGCTTGGAAACCCCGTGACCCGGACGTTGCTCTTGGCCCAGCTGTCTGCGCGGCCGTGGGCGCTATCTCGCGACACGGTGCTGCCAGACGTGCGCGGGCTGGCCGACTCGCCGGCGACAGCAGCGACCATGGACGCCCTGACGAAGGGGCCCAAGCAACCGGGTGCCCCGGCTGGCGCCGTGCCTGGCCGGGTCACGATCGGGTGGGGGCGCCGTGACTTGGTGACCCCGCCGAGACAGGCCGCCCGCGCGACGGAGCTGTTCCCCGACGCGGCGCTGCACTGGTTCGAGCGCTGCGGTCACTTTCCACAATGGGACGTGCCACGTGACGCAACCCAGCTGATCCTCGACAACACCGGTTGAGATCGGCTTCCCAGCCGAGGCTCGCCGGCAACAAGCGCCTCGCGTGGTCGGCCGCCCGTATCTTCTGCCTGCTCAACGGCCGCGATCTGACGTACACCCTCGACAACGCCGAGCAGATGATGCTCGAGGCAACCGCCGGCGGGCTGGACGTTCCGCAGATCACGGCCTGGCTCGCTGCGCGCATCGCAGCCGCGACATAGCGCCGCCTGACGGCGTGGCGCGCGCAGCAGGGGGGCGACGAGTCATTTGATACCTCGAAGTGCCCGCGGGCATGCTCGTCGACGAGGGGCGAGGGGTGAACTTGTACGAGACTCTGCTGAACGAGCTTGCGCAACGTCGTCGCGCCTCCGACGAGGGCGTTCGGTGGTTCGACGCGCTCGATGAGTCCCAGATGCGCCGCGTCCTCTACAAGCTGGCCGGGTACATCACCCAGGCTGGCGCCGGTCCCGACGACGTGCGCCAGGGAATCGAAGAGTCGGGGATCAAGCCGACGGCGACACCCGCGGTGGTCCTGAGCCGCCCCGGTCTGGCACAGCGACTGGCCACGGTCACCAACCTGCCGGAGTCCGAGCTGCGCACTACTTTCCGCCTGCTGATCGCGATCCATGCAGTCGCTGACCGCCGGCGCCGACAGTCGAAATGCGGCGATGAATGCACCCACTGGTGGCACCACCTCGCTTGATCGACTCGCGCTCGACGACGCGTCGTGCCCCACGCCGCCGCATTCCAGCCGCTTGGCCCGCGCCGACTACCGGAGGGCTGCAAGCCTCACGGACTGGAGGGCCGGGTCGAGCTGGGTGATCGAACGGCTTCCAGCTGGGGGTCGTAGCAGACCAACCCATGTCGATGAGCTATCGAGGCAGCTACTTCGGAGGCCTCCTCGGCCCGGCTCCACACCATCGCGAAGTAGATGGCATTGCCGAAGGCGTTGCCGATCAGGGGACCGTCGGCCCAGGGCGAGTCCTCTCCAGCATCTGTTGTGATGTCTGGCCACACAGCAAGAAGAGCGTTGACGTACTCGTTGATGGCGGCCGACGGCTGCGCGACGCTCGCGCCGGCGTCGAGTTGGCCCATGAGCCGAGCGAAGTGCTCCGCCGCCGATTGATCGGATTCAGGAGTGGGCCCCTCCCACACCGCCAGGTCGTAGCTCATGTCCCGAACAGTGCCACGCGACGACGTCCAGTCGGCCGACTCGAGCCGTCTGGCGCGGTGGAGTCCGAGTCCCGCGAGGCGTGTCCTTTCGCCGCCTGTCGTGCGGGCAGACCTGTGCCTGGTGATCGCAACAGGGCGTGCGAGGGCTTCGACCTATGCGGGCGAGCGGAACTTGGCGTGTTTGGTTCGGATGCGCTTCAGCTTGTCGGGGTCATTGCCCGAGTTGGCAAGTTCGAGCAGGCGGTCCCACACGGATGCGGGGATCTGGCGCAGCTCGAAGTCAGCACGTGATTTCCATCCCGCGACGTGCCGCAGGCCACCCGCCCAGACCGGACCATCTACTGGCTCCTCGTCGAGCGCCGCCATCACGACGTCGATTGGGATGCTTGCTACGAGGCGACCGGGTAGCTCCTCGTAGGCCGGAACTGCGGTGCAGGCACCCGAGCCCGCGCTGAACCACGACAGCAGCGAGCGAGAACGCTGTACGTCATCCGGGAAGGTCTGCGTCATCGCTTGATCGACGAGGGCGACAAGATCGGTTTCCCACGGGCCGGCCGCGACCATGTCATCAGCCAGCCCCTGCACACAGTCCGGCACGGCCGCTTTCCACGTCGCCTGCTGCGCCAGCGCGATGTCCCGTCGAAGGTCCGAGCGCCGCGCTTCATCGAGCAGCGCGCCGAGGCCGCGAGCGGCGAGCCACTCCAGCAGAACCATGGGCTGATGGAGTTCGGCGTCGCCGATCCAGTCCGACCAGCGCAGGTGGCTGCCGTGATGCAGCCCGACCGCGGCCAACCTGGTTCCGGCGTGGTCCACGAGCTCGACGGTGGCGTCGACGGGGCACATGCACATCACGTCACTGACTGTTGTCACGGCCAGCAGGTCGATGAGCTCGGCAACGTCCTTGGCCCTGTCGATCACGAGGACGGGTTCGTCGCTGAGAATCTGATCTGGCGTTTCAGGGCCGTAGTGCAAGCAGCCGGCGTCGAAGACACGGACCGCGCGTGCTTCTCCGAGCACCCGGCGCAGCCCGTCCACGTCATCACTCCGGCGATCCCCCACAACCAAGATGATCGCCTGCACCGCAGATTCTCGCTGCACGTTCGACGCACGTCGCCCTGATGCCGGTTGAAGAGGCCTTGGCGTCTCGCTGACTCGCGTCCTTCCGCCGCGAGCCTGCTCACCCCCCGGCCAGGCAGTCCGACATCGAGGACGCTTGCCGTGGACACTGGCGGCACCCGCAGCTGACGTCAGGTCAGGGACGCTGCAGTGCGGCCACGCCGAATACCGGACTCGAACCGGCTCGTCTCCTTTGGAGCTACTAACGCGGGAGGCGTTAGTGCCTTCGTTCCCATAGGCCCTTGACGACGTGACCGCTTCGCAAGGGTACGTCGGCTACAGCCCACTGATGAGTCCTTCGCCGGCAGTCGGTGTAGCCTCCTTCGCCGCCTGCCGGCGCTGCGCAGAGCGACTGGGGTGCTACCTGCTGGAGTCGGGCGTCGTCGGCTTCACTGCCAACTTGATAGTCCGCCCTGCGGCCGTTGTGACTTCCACCCGCCGAGCGACGAGATCGGCCCGGCAGCGATCACCCGGCTGCAGGAGGACCGGCTGCTCCAACTCCAGCCACTCAACGTGCGAGAGCAGCGTCAGCCGGTCGACGGTGACCTCCAAGATGTCGTCCACGTTTCGACCCTACGGGCGACTCGGAGAGGCGTGTCCTTCCGCCGCGAGCCGGCCGGCTCCCGTGATGAGGTCAGACAGACATCCAGCAGTACAGATGCAATTCGTCCGCGTGTGCCCGTCGGGCCAGTGCAGCGAGGTCGGCGAAGAGCCCTGTGAAAAACTCGCGGTCCTCGTCGTCCCTGACCGCGAACTCCTCGGTCCGCAGCCACAGAGGTGCCACCCTGGCGAGCTCTGCTTCGTCTGCGGCGGCCAACGCATCGCGGACCGAGTCCGTCAGCGTCACCACTGCCGCCACACCCTCGTCGTCCTCCGCAACGGCGCGCCCGTGGCGCTCGTCCTGGATGACGTCCTCGTACGCACGTCCGGTCATAATCGCCTCGAGCGTCGCCAACTGCACGAACGGATCGATGCCGCGCAGCTCGAGGGTGTCGAGAACGGGCAGGGTGAGATCGACGGCGAACTCGGGTTCCGGCGTCTTGCGGCGTCGCCACCATCCGCCCTGCTCCGCAGTCGCAGCGGGCACCGCTACAAGCACTTCCTGCGAGCTCGGGCCGCCCGCGCGACCGATTGTTGCCGCCGCGGCGTCGTCATCTGCTGCGGAGAAGTACGTGTAATCGACGCCCACGCCTTGAGTGAAGCACGGGTACCGAGGTCCTGGGTCAAATTGGGGTCGGACGCCCGGGTGCGGGTCGGTTGAACGAACACCCTCGAGATCTCGCACGCGGAAGAGGCCCTCAATCGACCCGCGGCATCGTGGCTCCCGTGCGATCAGTGATGCCACCGCGCCACCCGAGTCATTCCGCCGCGAGAGTCAGTTGAGGTCGCGGTCGCTCAGCGGCGGTCGTGGAGGGTGATCAGATAGCCGTCCGGGTCGGCCAGGGTGAAGGTCCGGCCGAACGGCCCGTCGACGGGGGCGCCCACGACGGTGCGTCCGTCGGCGACGAGCCGGGCGTGGATCGCGTCGACGTCGTCGGCGTGGAACCAGATCGCGGTGCCCACGCCGGGCTGCGGGACCGAGGCCAGGTCGGTACCGGGGAGCGGCTCGCGCAGGGCGAAGGCGATCGGCTGCGTGTCGAAGACGACCGCGTGCGGCGGGCCGGTGGGTGAGCGGACCAGGCCGAGGTAGGTCTCGTAGAACGCCTGCGAGGCGTCGAGGTCGCTCGCCTGCAGCGAGAGGAAGTCGGGGCCGGTGGCAGGCATGGTGCTCCTTCGTGTAGACGCCCCCGACCCTGTGTCAGGTGACTGACACCAACGGTATGTCAGACTACTGACATGGGTCAAGACGGGATCGAGCTCGGCACCTCGCTCGGTTACCTCCTCAAGGAGGTCTCCAGCGTCCTGCGCGCCGCCATGGAGGACGTCCTGCGCCCGCTCGGGATGACCGTCACCCAGTACGCGTGCCTCGAGCTGCTGGCCCAGCGCCCCGGCCTGTCGAGCTCGGAGCTCGCCCGCGGCACCTTCGTCACCCGGCAGTCGATGAACGTGCTGCTGCAGACCCTCGAGCGCGACGGCCAGGTGACCCGCGCCACCGAGGCGCCGGTCGGCAAGGTGCTGCCGACCCGACTGACCCCCGCCGGGCGCCGGTTGCTGGACGAGGCGTCGGCCGCGGTCCGCGCCGTCGAGGTGCGGATGCTGGCCGACCTGTCCGCCGCCGAGCAGGCCGAGGCGTTCCGGCTGCTGCAGAGCATGGTCCGGTCGCTGCGCGGCTGACGGCGTCGGTGGATTGCGAGCGCCAGCGTGGTGCGGGTTCAGGCGGACGGTCGGACCGGGGCGCCGGGCCGCTCGTCGTCGAGCGGCCGGCACCCCGGCGGGACGCGCGACCTCGTCAGGCCGCGACGCTGATGCTCCAGGTGACGCCGAACCGGTCGGTGAGCATGCCGAAGCCGGGGCTCCAGGCCGAGGCGGCGAGCGGCTCCACCGTGGTCGCGCCGTCGGCGAGGCCGTCCCAGTAGCCCTGCGCCTCCTCGAGCGAGTCGGCCTCGACCGAGACGAACAGCGCCTGGTCGGTGAGGGTGGTGCCCTGCTCGCGGCGCGCGCTGCCGCCGCCGACGAGCGACCCGGTCTGCTCCCCGGGGACGTCGTAGGCCATGACGCGGAAGCCGGCGTCCGACGTGACCAGGCCGAAGACGACGCGATCGGACCCCGGGACGTCCTGCGGCATGCCGACGTCGGCGTAGGTGCGGACGACGGCGTGGCCGCCGAAGACCGATGCGTAGTGGTCGAGCGCGGCCCGGGCGTCGCCGCGGAAGTTCAGGTGGGTGGTGGTCCGGATGGCCATGGGTGGCTCCTTCGTCGGGCGTGGGGCTCGGCGCCGGTCGGCGCCGCCTGGAACGAGCATCGGGCCTGTATAGGGCCGTTTCGGTCCTACACGGACCTAGACTTCCGGCATGACGACGACCTCGCGGCTGCTGGGCCTGCTGTCGCTGCTGCAGACCCGTCGCGACTGGCCGGGCTCGCTGCTCGCGCAGCGTCTCGGCGTCACCCACCGCACCGTGCGACGCGACATCGAGCGGCTGCGCGAGATGGGGTACGCGATCGAGGCGACCATGGGTCCCGACGGCGGGTACCGGCTGGGCCGCGGGGAGGACCTCCCGCCGCTGCTCTTCGACGACGACCAGACCCTCGCGGTGGCAGTGGGTCTGCAGACGGCGTCCGCGTCCGGCGTGGGCATCGAGGAGGCGGCGGTCCGGGCGCTGTCGACGATCAGGCAGGTGATGCCGTCGCGCCTCCGGTACCGGCTGGACGCCCTCGACGTCACGGCGATCAGCGAACGAGGCGGGGACGGCGCACCCGGCACCGTCGACCCGGACGTGCTGGTCGCGCTCGCCGACGCGATCCGGGCGCGCGAGGTGCTCCGGTTCGACTACCTCCCCCGCGCCGCCGACCCGTCCTCGGAGGCGGAGGCGGAGGCGCCACCGCGCCGGACCGAGCCCCACCACGTCGCCACCTCTCGCGGACGCTGGTACCTGCTCGGGTGGGACCTGGACCGCCAGGACTGGAGGCTCTACTCCGTCGACCGCGTGCGCCCCCGGACCCCCACCGGACCGCGCTTCACCGCCCGTGACGTCCCCGGCGGCGACGTGCACGAGTTCGTCTCGGCACGGTTCAAGGGCCGGGACGTGAACGAGTGGCCGTGCCGCGGCACGGTGGTGCTCCACCTGCCCGCTCGCGACGTGCTGCCCTTCGCGGGAGACGGGACGGTGCGCGCGGTCGACGACCACCGCTGCAGCCTCGAGCTCGGCTCCTGGTCGTGGCCGGCCCTGGCCGCGTCGTACGGCCGCTTCGACACGACGATGGAGGTCGTCGGACCCGCCGAGCTCGCCGACGCCTTCGCCGAGCTCGCGCGCCGCTACGCCGACGCCGGCTCGGCGTCGTCGACCTCCGACTGAGCCCCGGTGCCCACGGCTCAGACCTCGTCGAGGGACGCCCGCAGCAACGCCGCACCGGCTGCCGCGCCGCGGTCGGTCATGACGACCCCGGCGTGGTCGATGCCGGCCACGTGCGCGGCCGACATCAGGGTCGGGAAGCCGGCCACGTGCTCGGACGGGTACATCGGCGCCGTCCCCTCCCCCGTCGCCCACTCCGCGTGCAGCAACCGGGTCGGCACGCGGACCTCGGCGAACGCCTCGGCCGGCCGCGGGGACGCCAGCACCGAGACCGCGTCCGCGGCAACCGTGTTGACGTCGCGCTGCACCGGCCCGCCGTCGGCACCACGGGTGAGGTCGCGCGCGCACATCTCGACGAACCGCGGGTCGGCCGGGTCGATCAGCGGGGTGCTGGTGGCGGCGAGGTGCGCGGCGTAGGTCGCGACGTCGGGCCAATCGGTCCCGTCGTGCTGGTCGCGGAACGTCTTCTCCACCAGGTCCTCCGGCAGGAGCGCCGGCACCGGGAGCCCGCCGTCGAGCAGCGTGAGCGTCCGGACGCGGTCGGGGTGACGGGCGGCCAGCTCGACCGCGACGAACCCGCCCATCGACATGCCGAGCACGTCGACCGTCCCGAGACCGAGCTCGTCGAGCAACCCCACCAGCTCGTCGGCGTGCACCCCGACCGACGACGGACGGACCGGGCGGGCCGGCGTGAGGCCGCGTCCGGGCAGGTCGGGCGCCACGAGCGTGGCCCACGGCGCCGCCTCGTGGAACCACAGCCACAGCCGGTTCGTCGAGGTCGCGCCGTGCACGGCGAGCACCGGCGCGGACTCCCCCGCGTACGTCGCCACGGCGTAGGTGCCCGCAGCGGTCTCGACCTCGGCGTCGGACGGCGTCATCGCGCCACCCTAGTCGTCCCAGAACCTAGGCGTAGGTGCGGAACCCGCGTCCGGTCTTGCGTCCCAGGTAGCCCGCGGTGACGAGGTGCTCGAGCAGCGGCGCCGGCGCGTAGCCCCGCTCGCGGAACTCGAGGTAGAGCTCGCGCTCGATCGCCAGCGAGACGTCGAGCCCGACCACGTCGAGCAGCTCGAACGGGCCCATCGGGTAGCCGCAGCCGGTCTTCATCGCCGTGTCGATGTCGTCGGTCGAGGCGTAGTTGGCCTCGACCATCTTGACCGCGTCGTTCAGGTACGGGAACAGCAGCGCGTTGACGATGAAGCCGGCGCGGTCGGCGCAGGTGACCGGGTGCTTGCCGATGCGGCGGCACAGGTCGACCGCGGTCGCGACCACGTCGTCGGCGGTCGCCACGGTGCGCACCACCTCGACCAGGCGCATCACCTGCGCCGGGTTGAAGAAGTGCAGACCGACGACGTCGTCCGGACGCTGCGTCACGGCCGCGCACTCCACCACGGGCAGCGACGAGGTCGTGGTCGCGAGGACCGCCCCCGGCTTGCAGATGCCGTCGAGGTCGCGGAAGAGCGCCTGCTTCACCGACAGCTCCTCGACCACCGCCTCGACGACGAGGTCGACGCCGGACAGGTCCTCGAGCGACGACGACGGCGTGATGCGCGCGAGGGCCGCGTCGGCGTCCGCCTGCTCGATCTTGCCGCGTCCCACCGCCTTCGCCAGGCTCGCCGTCACCTTGGCGACGACCGCCTGCGCCTTGTCGACGCTGCGCGCGACGACCACCACGTCGTACCCGGCCTTGGCGAACACCTCGACGATGCCCGTGGCCATCGTCCCCGAGCCGACGACGCCGACGGACGAGATCGGGCGCAGGCCAGCGGTGTCGGCGGCGCCGTCCGCCGGTGTCAGCGCGTCCGCGACGACCTTCGACGAGCCGGGCTCGGCGTAGGTGTAGAAGCCGCGGCCGCTCTTGCGTCCCTTCAGGCCCGCCGTGACCATCTGCTTGAGGATCGGGCTGGGCGCGTGCAGCCGGTCGCGGCCCTGCTTGTACATCGTGTCGAGGATCTCGTAGGCGGTGTCGAGCCCGATCAGGTCCATCAGCGCGAGCGGGCCCATCGGCAGGCCGCAGCCCAGCGTCATCGACGCGTCGATGTCCTCGCGGGTCGCGTACCGCGACTCGTACATGGAGACGGCGTGGTTGAGGTAACCGAACAGCAGCGCGTTCGCGATGAAGCCGGCCTTGTCGCCCACGACCACGGGCATCTTGCCGATCCGGTCCGCGAGCGCCTTCACGTCCTCGACGACGTCGTCCTCGGTGACGACCGTGCGGATGACCTCGACGAACTTCTGCACCGGCGCGGGGTTGAAGAAGTGCATGCCCACCACTCGGCGCGGGTTGCTGGTGGCGACGGAGATCTCGGTGACCGACAGCGAGGAGGTGTTCGTGGCGAGCACGGCCTCGGGACGCACGATCGCGTCGAGCGCCGTGAAGATCTGCCGCTTCAGGTCGAGGTGCTCGGGCACCGCCTCGACCACGAGGTCGCACGGCGCCAGGTCGGTGAGGTCGCTGGTGAAGGTGATGCGGCCGAGCAGGGCGGCCTGCTCGTCCTCGGCGAGCTTGCCGCGGGAGACGGCCCGGCCGGTGGAGAACTCGACGTGGCCGCGGCCGCGCTCCAGGCCGTCGGCGTCGGGCTCGTGCGCGACGACGGCGAGCCCGTTGCGGGCGAACACCTCCGCGATGCCGGCGCCCATCGTGCCCAGACCCACCACGCCCACGGTGGCGAACTCGCGTGCCATGACTCTCCCTCGACTCGTCGGTGCCCCCTCGACCGGGCCGATCCTCGCAGAGGGTCCGCGCCGCACCCGGGCTTCGTCACGCACGTCACACCAGCACGGACGGGCCCGCGTACTCAGTGGCGCGGCCGCGTCCGCCGGGCAGGGTGGGGGCATGAGCACAGCCCTGAAGGTGGTCGCGTGGGTCCTCGGCTCGGTGGTGCTGCTGGTGCTGCTGGGCGTCGGGGCGCTGTGGTGGGGCCTGTCGGGCGGGTGGGACGGCATCCGTCCCGCCGCGCAGCCCGACGACCGCCGGGTCGTGCAGGCGGGCGAGGACGCGGTGGCCCCGCTGGCCGAGCTCACCGACCCGGTCGAGGACGCGCTGGCCGAGGCCGGCGCGGGCGTCGGGCGGGTCGAGGTCGAGGGCTGCGAGGAGGGCCAGAACAACTGGAAGGTCCAGGACGGGTACACGCTGTCCTGCTCGCGGGCGAGCGTCCTCGGGGCGACCTCTTCGGCCGCCACCCCCCAGCTGGCCGCGACCGACGTCGACGAGCGCGTGCGGGCGCTCGGCTGGGAGCCGACCCAGTACGGCGAGATGGACCGCAGCGGGGCCAGCGGCCCGCTCGAGGGGCGCTACCAGCACCCCGACGCGCCGGACGCCGTGCTCGTCGTGGAGGTGACCTTCCCCGACGACGTCTCGAGCTACCTGCCGCTCAGCCGGGTCGACCTCACCGGGCAGGAGCCCGCCGCGCCGGTGCTGGACGCGCTGCGCGCGTCGTCGCAGGTGGCGGTCGTCGCCACCGTCGAGCTCACGTACTTCGAGGACGACTGAGTTCCGGGACGGGCGGGCGCCCCGGCTAGGGTGTCGGCCGTGCGCCTGGTCATCGCCCGCTGCTCGGTCGACTACGAGGGACGGCTGACGGCCCACCTCCCGCTCGCCACCCGGCTGCTGCTGGTGAAGGCCGACGGGTCGGTGCTCGTGCACTCCGACGGCGGCTCGTACAAGCCGCTGAACTGGATGAGCCCGCCGTGCGCGATGGCCGAGGCCGAGCCCGACGAGGACGACGCCGCCACCGGGGTCGTGGCGGTCTGGCGGGTGCAGCACGCCAAGAGCGACGACCGGCTGCTGGTGCGCATCCACGAGGTGCTGCACGACTCCGCGCACGAGCTCGGCGTCGACCCCGGACTGGTCAAGGACGGCGTCGAGGCGCACCTGCAGAAGCTGCTCGCCGAGCAGATCGAGCGGCTCGGCACCGGCCACAGCCTGGTGCGGCGCGAGTACCCCACCGCGATCGGCCCGGTCGACATCCTGGCCCGCGACGCGTCCGGCACGACGGTCGCGGTCGAGATCAAGCGCCGCGGCGACATCGACGGCGTCGAGCAGCTCACCCGCTACCTCGAGCTGCTGAACCGCGACCCGCTGCTCTCGCCGGTGAAGGGCGTGTTCGCCGCCCAGGAGATCAAGCCGCAGGCGCGGGTGCTGGCCACCGACCGCGGGATCGCCTGCCTGACACTCGACTACGACGCCATGAAGGGCGTCGACGACGTCACCTCACGCCTGTTCTGAGGCCAGCCCGCGCACGTAGCGGGACGGCTCGAGGTCGCCCTCCTCGGTGTCGTGCGGCTGCTCGGGGCACTCGGCCAGCACGCCGGCCTCGTCGCGGAACGGGACGGGCACCCGCTGCGCGAGCGTGGGGTCGTCGTCGAGGCGGGCCTGCACGAGCCAGCGGGTCCACCCGAACACCACGGTGACGACGTGGAAGAGCCACTCCTGCTCCTCGTGCGTCATCTCGTTGCGGTTCTTGAACACCATCAGCACGATGTGGCCGCCGATGGCCAGGCCGCAGTAGTAGACCCAGAAGAAGTGGAACGGCCCGGCGAGCAGGCGCCCGAGCGTGGTCTCGGGCGACAGGTCGCCGTAGCCGATCGTCAGCGACGCGACCTCGCCCCACCAGTAGGCGTCGAGGAAGCTCCAGTTCTCGATCACCCCGAACGTGAGCACCGCGATCAACCGGGTGAGCAGGTACGCCATCACCACCCGTCGCAGCCTCGACGTCGTCCAGACGAACAGGCGGGTGACGGGTTGCAGCAGGATCTTCAGCACGGGCTCCCCCTCGTGGTCGTCGGCACCGGGCGCCCGGGCCACCGCACAGCGTCCCAGATGCAGCAGGATGAACCCGTGCAGCGCGTCGTCGTGGTCGGGGCCGGGGTCATCGGGCTGAGCTGCGCCGTCCGCCTGGCCGAGGCGGGGTACGACGCGCACGTGCTCGCCCGCGACCTGCCGCTCGAGACCACCTCGGCCGTCGCCGGCGGCCTGTGGCTGCCGTACCTCGCGCACCCGCGCGAGCGGGTCGCCGCCTGGGCCGCCACCACGCTCACCGAGCTGACCGCGCTGGCCGACGACCCGGCGACCGGCGTCCGCCTCACCGAGGGCCACGAGCTGCACCACGACCCGTCGCCGCCGCGGCCGGACTGGGTGCTCGACGGCCGCCCGGCCGTCGAGCTCGAGCGCGACCCGCTGCCCGGGTACGCCTCGGGCTGGCGGACGACGGTGCCGGTCGCGCGGACCACGACGTACCTGCCGTGGCTCGCCGCCCGCCTCGCTGCCGCGGGCGGCACCATCACGCGGATGCCCCTCGCCGCGCTCCCCCAGCGCGGCGTCGTCGTGAACGCCACCGGCGTCAGCGCCCGCGCCACCGCGCGCGACCCCGAGGTGCGGCCCGTGCGCGGGCAGGTGGTGGTGCTCGAGAACCCGGGCCTGACCCGCTGGTGGGTCGACGACGCCGACCCCGCCCGTCCCCTCTACGTGCTGCCTCGCGGCGACGACGTCGTGGTCGGCGGCACCGCCGACGACGGCGAGTGGGACACCACGCCCGATCCCGCTGTGGCGCAGCAGGTCCTGGCGCGCGCGACCGCGGTCGAGCCGCGGCTGCGGGGTGCCCGCGTGCTCGCCCACCGGGTCGGGCTGCGGCCGGCGCGGCCGGCCGTGCGGCTCGAGACCGTCGTCGACGACGAGCGGGCGGTGGTGCACTGCTACGGCCACGGCGGGGCCGGCGTGACGCTGTCGTGGGGCTGCGCCGACGACGTGCTGCGCGAGGTCTCAGCCCTGCGCTGACACCCGCCACCCGTCGGCGTCGCCGTCGACGCGCACCGCGTCACCGGAAGCCGGCCGCCCGGTCAGCAGCAGCACCAGGGCCGGCACGTCGTCGGTGACGACCACGACGGTCTCGCCCCGGCGCAGGTCGGCGAGGTCGTCGAGCCGTTCCCGGGCGTCCGCCGCACCCGCCGCCACGCGCACCACCTCGCCCGGGTGCTCCTGCGGCGCGACGGTCGTCACGAGCAGCGTCACCGGGCACTGCAGGTCGCTCACGACGCGGACCTCAGGCCAGCACGACCTGGACGCCCGCCTCGCGCAGCGCCGTCACGTGGTCGTCGTCGGCGTGGTCGTCGGTGACGAGCACGTCGATGTCGCCGGCGTCGCAGATGCGGGCGAACGCGCGGCGGCCGAGCTTCTCCGAGCCCGCCACCACCACGACCTTCTTGCTGCGGCGCACCATCTCGGCGTTGATGCCGGCCTCGCCCTCGTGCTGGGCCGACGCGCCGTCGGCCTGCGAGAAGCCGTCGACGCCGAGCACCATGGTGTCGATCCAGAGCTGCTCGAGCACGATCGCCGCGAGCGGCCCGGTGAGCTCGTACGACTGCTGGCGCGCGACGCCGCCGAGGGTCACCGTGCGCACGTGCGGGCGCAGCACCATCTCGGTCGCGATGTTCAGCGCGTTCGTCACGACGGTGATGGCCGGACGCGTCGAGGTCGCGGCGAGGTCGGGACGGGCGGCGAGCCGGCGGGCGACCGCCGAGGTGGTGGTGCCGCCGTTGAAGGCGACGACCGTCCCCTCGTCGAGCAGGTCGCAGGCGGCCGCGGCGATGCGCTCCTTGGCGCCGCTGCGGCCCGCGCCGCGGTAGCGGGCCGGCAGGTCGTAGGCCACCGCGGTGGCGACGATGCCGCCGTGGGTGCGGGTGACGAGCTGCTGCTCGGCCAGGGCGAGGAAGTCGCGGCGGATCGTGGCGCCGGACACCCCGAGCCGCTCGACGGCCTCGGTGACCGACAGCCGGCCGTGCTGGGCGACGGCGTCGAGCAGCGCCTGCCAGCGGCGGGACCGGTCGAGCACCTGCTCGCCGCGCCGCGGCTCGTCGACCAGGTCGGTCGCCAGCTCGTCGGGCGTGGCGCTCACTTCAGCGTCCCGCTCGTCAGCCCGGCCTGGATCTGCCGGTAGAACACCACGTACACGATCACGACGGGAAGCATGGCGATCGCGAGCGCCGCGAACAAGCCGCCCCAGTCGCTCTCGTACCTCGTGCTGGCGAGCATGGTCGCGATGCCTTGGGCCAGAACGGGTTTCTCGGGCGAGAGGAACGACGGCAGGACGAACTGGTTGAACTGCCCCAGGACGTTGAAGACGCCGATGCTGAGCAGCCCCGGCTTGGCCATCGGCAGCATCACCCGGAAGAACGCGCTGGTGTGCGAGCAGCCGTCGAGCACCGCGGCCTCGGCCACCGAGGTCGGCAGGGTGCGGAAGAAGGCGTGCATGAAGAACACGGTGAACGGCAGCGAGTACGCGGTGTAGACGAGGATCAGCCCGTGGTAGGTGGAGAGCATGCCGAACCCGCGCACGACGAAGAACAGCGGCACGATCGCCAGGAAGACCGGGAACATCATCCCGGCGGCGAACAGGTAGTAGATCGCGCGGTTGCCCGGGAAGGGGTAGCGCGCGAGCACGTAGGCCACCATCGAGCCCAGCAGCATGGTCAGCACGACGCCGCCGGTGACCACGACCACGCTGTTCAGCAGGTACTCCCCGACGCCCTTGTCCATGGCGCTGGCGAAGTTGCCCCACCGCGGCGTCTCGGGCAGCGACCACGGGCTGCCGAAGATCTCGCGCGTGGTCTTGGTCGAGGCCAGCAGCGCCCAGGCGAACGGGACGACGACGGTGACCGTCCACAGCGCCAGCACCACGTGCGCGGCGGCGTTGCCCAGGTCGGCCTTGGCCGACCCGTGGCGCCCCTGCTCCGGCCGGCGCGCGGGTGCGGCGGCCGGGGCCACCGGCTCCTGCTTCGTCAGCGACACGTCGCCTCCCTCAGTACTCGATCTGCTCGCGCCGGGTGGCGCGCAGCATCACCACGGCGATGACCAGCGTGGTGAGGAACAGCACGACGCCCATCGCGGACGCGTACCCGGCCTGCCCGTACTGGAAGCCGTTGCTCGCGATCTGCAGCGACATCACCTGGGTCGCGTTGTCGGGCCCGCCGGGCCCGACCGTCATGACCGCGACCAGCGCGTAGACGTCGAGCGCGAGGATCGCGATGTAGACCCACGCGGTCTGGATCGTGTCCCACAGCAGCGGGATCGTGATGCGCACGAACGTCGTGACGCGGCCGGCGCCGTCGATGAGCGCGGCCTCGAAGATGTCGCGCGGGATCGAGCTCATCGCGGCGTTGAACAGCACCAGGTAGAACCCGACGCCGCCCCAGACCAGCACCCACACCACGCACCACAGCGCCATCGAGGGGTCGGCGAGCCAGCCCTTCGGGTCGACGCCGAGCCGGCCGAGCAGGCTGTTGGCCAGGCCGTCGCCGGTGGGCGTGAGGATCACCGACCAGATCACGGCGATCACCGGCACCGACAGCACCTGCGGCATGAAGAACACGAGCTTGTAGAAGTCTGCGCCGCGCACCCCCCGGACGCCGGCCGCGCCGGCGCGCCCCCCGACGTTGAGCAGGAACGCGTACAGCAGCGCCAGCACGATCGTCACGACCGGCACCACGACGAGCAGCACCGCGTTGTTGCGGATCGCGCGCAGGAAGACCGAGTCGTTCGCGAGCCGCTCGAAGTTCTGCAGGCCGACGAAGTCGAACTGCGGCGAGACGCCGGTCCAGTTCGTCAGCGAGTAGTAGAACGCCTGCACGAACGGCGAGAGGACGAAGACCGCGTAGAGCACGATCGGGACGACGAGGAAGCCCACCACGAACCGGTACTTGCCGTGCTGCATGGGTGGGCCTCCTCGTCGTCCGTGCGGTCGGTGCGGCGGCGCGTCAGCCGCGCGTGCGCTTCTTCGTCGAGGGGTCGGCGGCGGTCTCGTCCGCGGCCTTCTGCGCCTCGGCGGTGAAGCCCGCGGCGTCGAGGCGCCCGGCGGCGAGCTCGCCGACGATCGTCTCGATCTTGTCGGCCAGCGGCGTGTACCAGACGTGGAAGTACATGTTCCAGTTGTCGTCGCCGCCGGAGTCGACCAGCGCCTGCACCGACTCGGCCGCCGGGGTGAGGTCGACGCCCTCGGCGCCGCCCTGCACGACGGTGGGCGCTGCGGTGAGCTCGGTGAACTTCGCCGCGCCCTCCTTCGACAGCATGATCCGCAGGAACTCCATGCCGCCGGCCTTGTTCGCCGCCTGCTCGGGGACGATGAACGCCTCGGCCGCGCTGAGCCGGGTGCAGCCGTAGGGCAGCGTGGCGCCGTCGAGCAGCGGCGTGGGCGCGACCGTGGTGCGGAACTCGGCCGGCGCGACGTCCTTCTGCTCGTTCTCGAGCCAGGAGCCGGACGGGATGAACGCGGCCTTGCCCTCGTTCCAGGCGGTCTGGGACTGGATGTGGTCGAGGCCCTCGGTGCCCTCGAGCATGTAGCCCTTCGCCTTGATCTCGGCGAGCGCCTCGGCGGCGGCGAGCACCGACTCGTGCTTCCAGGCGTCCGGCTCGAGCGAGTCGATGGCGTAGATGACGTCGAGGCCGCCGTGCTTGACGGCCATGTCCATCAGGACCTGCTGGATGTAGTACGGGTACTTGCCCTGGTGCGCCATCGGCGCGATGCCGGCGCCCTTGATCTCCTCGCAGAGCGCGAGGAAGTCCGTCCAGGTCTCCGGCGGCGTCCAGCCCTTCGACTCGAACAGCGTCGCGTCGTACCAGAGGCCGTAGCACTCCAGCGCGTAGTTGAGCACCAGCGGCTTGTCGTCGTAGGTGCCGGCCTCGATCGCCACCGGGACGAGCGACTCGCGCACGGTGCCGCCGTCGACCGACTCGGCGTCGAACAGCATCGTCAGGTCGGCGAGCTGGCCGGTGTCGGCGAGGGTCGAGATCGGCAGCGACTCGGCGCCGGAGTTGTCGACGACGTCGGGCGGGTTGCCGGCGTTGAAGCGCGGCTGCAGCTGCTGGCGGATGTCGGTGATGCCGGCGTGCTTCACCTCGGCGTCGGGGAACTTCTTGCCGTACAGCTCCTCGTGGAACTTGGCGTAGTCGTCGCCGTAGCCGCCCTTGAAGATGACGACGTCGAGCGGGGCGTCGGCGGTGACGCCGAACGGGTTGTCGGCCGACACCTCGCCCTCGCCGGTGGCCTCGCCGCCACCGCTGCCGCCGCTCGCGCACGACGCCAGCGTGCCGGCGCCGCCGGCGGCGATGAACGACGCGAACGCCGCGCGCTGCAGGAACACCCTGCGGGAGTGCTGGTTCGGGAGGGACATCTGGTGCTCCTTCTCTGGGTGGGTGCGGTGTCAGGCGCCGCGGCGGATGCGGCCGGCGTAGCGGGCCTCGAGGGCGTGGTTGTGCTCGTCGCCCTCGGGGACGTTGGCGGACAGGTAGACCGGCGGGACGACGCCCGCCTCGAGGACGCGGCGCACGACCTCGGCGCCGATCATCTGGGCGAGCAGCGCGCTGGTGATCGACGAGACGCCGCAGACCGTGCCACCGCCCGGCAGCGGCAGGATCGCGTCACCGTACGGCGCGCCGTTGTCGAGGACGACGTCGGCGACGTCCTTCAGCTTCAGGCCGGACGGGTGCCGCGACGGCACCTGCGCGGTCTGGGTGAGCGAGGTGATCGCGACGACCTGGTGACCGTGCTCCCGCGCCACGCGGGCCATCTCGACGGTCGAGCCGTTCACGCCGGAGTTCGACGCGACCACGAAGGCGTCCTGCGGCGCCGGCGAGGTGAGCTCGTACAGGCGGGCGGCGACGGACGGGTCGCGCTCGAGCGTGCCGTCGGACAGCACCGCCGGGTCGGCCCCGCCGCGCAGCACCAGGTCGCGCAGCGCGATCCGGTTGCTCGGCACCAGCCCGCCGGCGCGACCCGCGACCTCCATCGCCAGCGCCTCGGAGTGGCCGGTGCCGAAGGCCTGCACCACGCCGTCGGCGAGCACGCAGCGGGCGAGCACGTCGGCGGCGTCCTGCACCGGCCCGTCGGCCTGCTCCTGCACGCGCGCCAGCACCTCGTCGAGCGCGGTGCGGAAGGCTGCTGCGGTGGGCGCGGACGGGTCGGTCATCGTGCTCCCCTCGGACGCGTCGGCGGGTCGCGCGGTCGTCCTCGACCCCGGCCGTCGGGAACCGTAGCGTGATCGGATGAGCCCGTCCAGGACCCGGATCGATCAGAACGGATCGTCAAACGTGAGCGAAACGGTCGTCGGCGCCGACCTCGGCGGCACGAGCACCCGGGTCGTGGTGGCCGACCGGGACGGTCGCGTCCTCGGGCGCGGCCGGGCCGGCGCGGGCAACCCGGTGTCGAGCCCGGCGACCGCCGCCGGCGCTCTCGGCGAGGCGCTCGGGCGGGCGCTGGCGGAGGCGGGCTCACCACGCGTCGGGCGCGTGGTGCTCGGCGTGGCCGGCGGGTCCGCGCTGCGCGAGGGACCGGTCGCCGCGGGCTTCGCCGCGGCCCTGGCCGGCTGCGGCGTCGACGCGGCACCCGAGTACCTGCCCGACCTCACCGTCGCCTACGCCGCCGGCTCCCCCGACCCCGACGGCCTGGTGCTCATCGCCGGGACGGGCGCGAGCGCGGGGGTCGTGCGCGGCCACGTCCTCACCAGGACGGCCGGCGGCCACGGCTGGCTGCTCGGCGACGAGGGCGCCGGCTTCTGGCTGGGACGCGAGGAGGTGCTCGAGCTGCTCGCCGACCTGGACGCCGCGCGACCGCCCGGTCGGCTGGGCGCCGACGCGCTGACCGCGCTGCTCGGGGACGGCGGCGGCGACAGCGCTCCGGGCGGCCTCGACGACGGCGACCGGGTGCGTCGGCAGGTGGTGCGGGCCGTGCACGTGCTCGCGCCCGTGCGGTTCCACGCCGACTACGCGGTCGCCGCCCTCGAG
>NZ_BAAHAF010000006.1:0-25959 GCF_054777815.1 Angustibacter speluncae
CGCACGGCGACGCGCCCGGCGCCTCGGCGCTGGCGCGGCGGCTCGGTGCGCAGCGGGTGCGCGAGCTGCGGCAGATGCGGCGCCCCCTGACGCCCGACGACGCTGCCGCGTCCGACCCCGCGCCGGGTGTGCGGCTGCGGCCGTTCGTCGTCGGGCAGGACGAGCAGGCGTGGCTGGAGGTGAACGCGGCCTCGTTCGCGCACCACCCCGAGCAGGGCCGCACCACCCTCGACGACCTGCGCGAGCGCGAGGCCGAGCCGTGGTTCGACCCGGCCGGCTTCCTGCTCGCCGAGGACGAGGCCGACGGCCGCCTGCTCGGCTTCCACTGGACGAAGGTGCACCCGGCGACGGCCGACGGGCCGGCGGCGGGCGAGGTGTACGTGCTCGGCGTCGACCCCTCCGCGCAGGGACGCCGGCTCGGCGCGACCCTGCTGCAGGCGGGCCTGGCCCACCTGGCCTCGACCCGCGACCCGCGGGGCGAGCCGCTCCGCACGGTGCTGCTCTACGTCGAGGCCGACAACGCGCCCGCCGAGCGGCTCTACGAGCGGCAGGGCTTCGAGGTCGCCCACGTCGACGTCCGCTACCGGCTCGCGACCACCTGACGACCACCTGGCGACCACCTGGCGGGACGTCCGCGAGGGCTCGTTCTCGCCCCTCGTGAAGCGTTCACCTTCCGGTGCCACACTGACCCCATGACCACCCAGGCGAGGGCAGGAGCACCGCGCGCGTCCACGCCCCCGCGGGTCCCCCTCGCGCCCGAGCCCGACGCCGACGAGCGCGAGGAGCTGCCGGTCGACCGGTTCCTCGACCGCGAGCTGAGCTGGCTGGCCTTCAACGAGCGGGTGCTCGAGCTGGCCGAGGACGCCTCGCTGCCGCTGCTCGAGCGGGTCCGGTTCACCGCGATCTTCGCCAGCAACCTCGACGAGTTCTTCATGGTCCGCGTGGCCGGCCTGAAGCGCCGCATCGCGACCGGCCTGGCCGTCACCGCCGCGTCCGGCCTCGAGCCGCGCGAGGTGCTCGACGCGATCGCCGCGCGCGCCAAGGCGCTGATGGAGCGGCACGCCGAGCTGTTCGCCACGGTGCTGCGGCCGGCGCTGGCCGACGAGCAGATCCACCTGGTCACCTGGGACTCGCTGTCCGCGACCGAGCGCGAGCGCCTGCACGAGATCTTCGCCGAGCGCGTCTTCCCCGTGCTCACGCCGCTGGCGGTCGACCCGGCCCACCCGTTCCCCTACATCTCCGGCCTGTCGCTCAACCTCGCCATCGTGGTGCGCAACCCCAGCACCGACACCGAGCACTTCGCCCGGGTCAAGGTGCCGCCCCTGCTGCCGCGGTTCGTCGAGGTCGAGCCCGACCCCGTCGACCCCGAGGTCGCCGCGAGCGGCACCCACCACGTGCGCACCACCCGGTTCCTCGGCCTCGAGGACCTCATCGCGGTGCACCTCGACCAGCTGTTCCCGGGTATGGAGGTCGTCGAGCACAAGACCTTCCGGGTGACGCGCAACGAGGACGTCGAGGTCGAGGAGGACGACGCCGAGAACCTGCTGCAGGCGCTCGAGAAGGAGCTGCTGCGCCGCCGGTTCGGCCCGCCCGTGCGGCTCGAGCTGTCCGAGGACGTCGGCGACCGCGTCCGCGACCTGCTCGTGCGCGAGCTGGGCGTCACCGACTCCGAGGTCTACACCCTCCCCGAGCCGCTCGACCTGCGCGGCCTCAACGCGGTGGCCGACGTCGACCGGCACGACCTGCACTACCCGAAGTTCGTCCCGAAGACGCACCCGCACCTCACCGACGGGCGCGAGAGCTCCAAGCCGAGCAACATCTTCGCCGCGATCCGCAAGGGCGACGTGCTGCTGCACCACCCGTACGACTCGTTCTCGACGTCGGTGCAGGCGTTCCTCGAGCAGGCCGCCGCCGACAAGCGGGTGCTGGCGATCAAGCAGACGCTGTACCGCACCTCGGGCGACTCCCCGATCGTCGACGCCCTCATCGACGCCGCCGACGCCGGCAAGCAGGTGCTGGCCCTGGTCGAGATCAAGGCCCGCTTCGACGAGCAGGCGAACATCTCCTGGGCCCGCAAGCTCGAGCAGGCGGGCGTCCACGTCGTGTACGGCATCGTCGGGCTGAAGACCCACGCGAAGCTGTCGCTGGTCGTGCGCCAGGAGTCCGACGGCATCCGGCGCTACTGCCACGTCGGCACCGGCAACTACAACCCGAAGACGGCGCGGCTGTACGAGGACCTCGGGCTGCTCACCTGCGACGCCGAGGTCGGCGAGGACCTCACCCGGCTGTTCAACCAGCTCTCCGGCTACGCCCCGAAGACGGCCTACCGCCGGCTGCTGGTGGCCCCCCGGTCGCTGCGGCGCGGGCTCGTGCGGCGCATCGAGGAGGAGGTCGCCCACCACGAGGCCGGACGCCCGGCGCGGGTGCGGATCAAGGTGAACTCGATGGTCGACGAGGAGGTCATCGACGCCCTGTACCGCGCCTCGACCGCCGGCGTCCCCGTCGACGTCGTCGTCCGCGGCATCTGCTCGCTGCGGCCCGGCGTGCCGGGGCTGTCGGAGAACATCCGGGTGCGCTCGGTGCTCGGCCGCTTCCTCGAGCACTCGCGGGTGTTCGCGTTCGCGGGCGGGGGCGACCCCGTCACCTACATCGGCAGCGCCGACATGATGCACCGCAACCTCGACCGCCGGGTCGAGGCGCTGGTGCGGCTGACCGACCCCGGCCACCTCGCCGAGCTCGACCACCTGCTCGACCTGACGATGGACGAGGGCACGGCCGCCTGGCGGCTCGGCCCCGACGGCCGCTGGTCCGGCCACCAGGTCGACCCCGACGGCGTCCCGCTGCGCGACCTGCAGGCCGCCCTCATCGAGGAGCGCTCGACCCGACGCGTCGCGCGGCGACGCTGACGTGGCGGGGGGACGACGGCCGCCGGTCGTGGCGGCCGGAGCCGTGGTCTGGCGCGAGAAGGGCGGGCGCCTGCAGGTGCTGCTCGTGCACCGGCCCCGGTACGGCGACTGGTCCTGGCCCAAGGGCAAGCAGGAGGGCGAGGAGTCGGTGCCGGCGACCGCCGTGCGCGAGGTGCTCGAGGAGACGGGCCTGCGGATCACCCTCGGCCGCCCGCTCCCCAGCGCGCACTACACCGTGGGCGAGGGCACCCCGAAGTCCGTGCGCTACTGGGCCGCGGCCGCCCCGGGCGGCGACCTGCCGGACCCGCCGAACCCCGACGAGGTCGACGAGTGCCGGTGGGTCGAGGTGCCGCAGGCCGACAGGATGCTGACCCGCCGGGCCGACCGCACCCAGCTGCTGGCGCTGGTCGAGGCCTACGAGGAGGGCGGCCTGCGCACCTTCCCCCTGCTGGTGCTGCGGCACGGCCACGCGCGCCCGAAGAGCTCGTGGGCGCACGCCGACGCCGAGCGCCCGCTGGTGCAGGCCGGGCGGCACCAGGCCCTGGCCGTGGTCGACACCCTCGCCGCCTACGGCCCGGCGCGGGTCGTGTCGAGCCCGTGGACGCGGTGCACCCAGACCGTCGAGCCGTTCCTGGCCGCCCACGGGGGCGTGTTCCGCACCAAGCTGCGCACCAAGAAGGTGCTGAGCGAGGACGGCCACCGGCGCGACCGGCACGGCACCGCCTCGCTGCTCGCCAAGCTGCTCGGCAAGCGGCGCGCGGTGGTCGTCTGCACCCACCGCCCGGTGCTCGGCACCGTCCTCGGCTCGCTCGCCGGCAACGCCGAGGTCGGCCGCGCCGGCGACCTGCCCGCCAAGGACCCGTTCCTGGCCCCCGGGGAGCTCCTGGTCGCGCACGTCTCGCACCGCTCCGGCCGGGTCGTCGCCGTCGAGCGGCACGCGTCCCGCGTGGTCTGACCCGCCCGTCCGGTTCGTCCGGGTCGTCCTCGGCGCCCTACCACCCGCGCCGTGACCGCGTCGAGATCCGTGCTCCGCGGGTGCCCACCGTTCCCGGCCCGTTCACCGGCGGTTCACCGTGCGCGGTCCTGCAGTCCACCTGCTCTCCCTAGCGTCGACGACGTCAAGCCCCAGCGGGCCCGGCGCACGAGCGCGGGCCCCTCCTCAGTGAGAGGTACTCCCACGTGAAGCGCTCCATCCTGGGCCGTGCGGCCCTCCCCGCCGCCGTCGTCCTCGCCTTCGGCCTGGCGGCCTGCGCCCCGGCCAACGAGGGCGGCTCCTCCGGCGAGTCGAGCGGCGACGGCGCCGGTGCCGGCACCGAGGTCTCGGGCGACCTCAACGGCGCGGGCGCGAGCTCGCAGGGTGCCGCCATGGAGGCGTGGATCGCCGCCTTCGGCGACGCCAACCCCGACGCGAACGTCGCGTACGACCCGGTCGGCTCGGGCGGTGGCCGCGAGCAGTTCGCCGCCGGCGCCGTGCAGTTCGCCGGCTCGGACGCCTACCTCGAGGACGACGAGCTCACCGCGGCGCAGGAGCAGTGCGGCGGCGAGGTCATCGAGATGCCGAACTACGTCTCCCCCATCGCCGTCATCTTCAACCTCGAGGGCGTCGACGAGCTGAACCTGTCGGCCGAGGTCCTGGCCGGCATCTTCACCGGCGCCATCACCTCGTGGGACGCCCCGGAGATCGCCGCCGAGAACCCCGACGCCACCCTCCCGGCGACCCCGATCGTCCCCGTGCACCGCTCGGACGACTCCGGCACCACCGACAACTTCACCGACTACCTGCACCAGGCCGCGCCCGAGGTGTGGACCGAGGAGCCCGACGGCGTGTGGCCGCTGCAGAGCGGCGAGGGCGCCAACCAGAGCTCGGGCATGGTCGACGCCGTGACCGCCGGCGACGGCTACATCGGCTACGTCGACCTGTCCCGCGCGGGCGACCTCGGCGTGGTGAACGTCAAGGTCGGCGAGGAGTACGTCGCGCCGTCGCCGGAGGCCGCCGCCGCCGTCGTCGACGCGTCCGAGCCGGTGGCCGACCGCGGCGAGTTCGACTACGCGATCGACCTGGCCCGCGACACCGCCGAGAGCGGCGTCTACCCGATCGTGCTGGTGTCGTACCACCTCGCCTGCACCCAGTACGAGAGCCAGGAGCAGGCCGACCTGGTGAAGGCGTTCCTGTCCTACGTCGTGAGCGAGGAGGGGCAGTCCGCCGCCGCCGAGGCCGCCGGTGCCGCCCCGATCTCGGCCGACGCGCGCACCAAGGCCGAGGCCGCCATCGAGGCGATCACCGCCGCGGGCTGACGCACCACGGTGGGCGCCCGGCCCGGTCCGGCCGGGCGCCCGCCACCCCGCCCCCCGAGGGCACCCAGCGCAGCCCCAGCAGCACCCGGAAGGAACCCACCGGCCGTGAGCCACGACGTCATCGAGAAGCGACCACCCCGCGAGGGGACGCCGGTCCGCCGCACCGGCGACCTGGTGTTCTCGGGCACCGCGCTCGGCGCGGGCGTGCTGATCCTGCTCGTGCTGGCCGGCGTCGCCGCCTTCCTGGTCGGCGAGGCGCTGCCGGCGCTGACCGCGCCGGCCGAGGAGGTCGAGGGCGGGAAGGGCCTGGTCGCCTACGTCGGGCCGCTGATCTTCGGGACGCTGCTGTCGGCGGCGATCGCCCTGCTCATCGCGACGCCGCTGTCGATCGGCATCGCGCTGTTCATCTCGCACTACGCGCCGCGCCGGCTGGCGTCGGCGCTCGGCTACCTGGTCGACCTGCTCGCCGCGGTGCCCTCGATCATTTTCGGCCTGTGGGGCATCGCCGTGCTGGCGCCCCGGGTCGCGGAGGTCAGCGCGTGGCTCGAGCGCACGCTCGGCTTCCTGCCGTTCTTCGCCGGCCCCGCCGCGAGCAGCGGCCGGACGATGCTGACCGTGGGTGTCGTGCTGGCCGTGATGATCCTGCCGATCATCACCGCCGTGACCCGCGAGGTCTTCCTGCAGACCCCGCGGCTGCAGGAGGAGGCGGCCCTGGCGCTCGGCGCCACCCGCTGGGAGATGATCCGGATGACGGTGCTGCCGTTCGGCCGCTCCGGCATCGTCAGCGCCTCGATGCTGGGCCTCGGTCGGGCGCTCGGCGAGACGATGGCCGTCGCGATCATCCTGTCGGTCTCCCCCGGCCTGGTGTCGTTCAACCTCATCACCGGGCAGAACCCCTCGACGATCGCGGCGAACATCGCGCTGTCGTTCCCCGAGGCCAGCGGCCTCGACGTCAACGTCCTGATCGCCTCGGGCCTGGCGCTGTTCGTCATCACCCTCGGCGTCAACATGCTCGCCCGGTACATCGTGAGCCGCCGGGCCGCCTTCTCCGGAGCCGACGCGTGACCACCCTGACCAAGGCCCCCGACCAGCTGCCGCCCACGAGCGCCGCGGCCGTCCTCACCGACCACCGCACGCTGCCCCGGTGGGTGCCGCCGGCGCTCGTCGCGACCGCGCTGGCGGTCGGCGCCGTCGTCGGCTGGGTCGTGGTGGGCAACGTCGCGGCCGCCGCGGCGATCGCCTTCGTCGTGTACCTGGTGGGCATCCACGTCGCCTCGCGCACCGTGGAGGGCCGGCGCAAGGCGGTCGACCGCACGGTCACCGGCGTGGTGGCCACGGCGTTCCTGCTCGCGCTCGCCCCGCTGGTCTCGGTCGCGTACACGGTCGTCCGGCTCGGCATCTCGCGGATGGACGCCGAGTTCTTCACCTACTCGATGCGCGGCGTCGTCGGCGAGGGCGGTGGTGCGTACCACGCGATCATCGGCACCCTCGTCGTCACGCTGCTCGCCACCGCCATCTCGGTGCCGATCGGCCTGTTCACCTCGATCTACCTGATCGAGTACGGCCGCGGACGCCTGGCCAAGGCGATCACGTTCTTCGTCGACGTGATGACCGGCATCCCCTCGATCGTCGCCGGCCTGTTCGCCTACGCGCTGTTCGAGCTGCTGCTCGGCCCCGGCACCCGCAGCGGCCTGTCGGGCGCGGTGGCGCTGTCGGTGCTGATGATCCCCGTGGTCGTGCGGTCGGCCGAGGAGATGCTCAAGCTGGTGCCGAACGAGCTGCGCGAGGCCGCGTTCGCCCTCGGCGTCCCGAAGTGGCGCACCATCGTCAAGGTCGTCATCCCCACCGCGCTGGCCGGCATCGCGACCGGCGTCACGCTCGCGATCGCCCGCGTCATCGGCGAGACCGCCCCGCTGCTCATCACCCTCGGCACCACGACCAGCCTGAACGTGAACCCGTTCGTCGAGGGCCGGATGGCGAGCCTGCCGGTGTTCTCCTACTACCAGTACACCCAGCCGGGGGTGGACAGGGACGCCTACCTCGACCGGGCCTGGGCAGCGGCCCTCACGCTCATCCTGATCGTCATGCTGCTGAACGTGGTCGCGCGGCTGGTCTCGCGCGTCTTCTCCCCCAAGACCGGCCGCTGACACGGCCCCGAACTCCGCGACACGCACCGAGAGACGAAGGAACCCACTGTGGCCAAGCGCATCGAGGTCTCGGACCTGGACATCTACTACGGCTCGTTCAAGGCCGTGGAGCAGGTCAACATGACCATCGAGCCCCGGAAGGTGACCGCGCTGATCGGCCCGTCGGGCTGCGGCAAGTCGACCTTCCTGCGCTCGCTCAACCGCATGCACGAGGTCATCCCCGGCACCAGGGTCGAGGGCAAGGTCGTCATGGACGGCCAGAACCTCTACGGCCCGGGCGTCGACCCGGTGCTCGTCCGCACCCAGGTCGGCATGGTGTTCCAGCGCCCGAACCCGTTCCCGACGATGTCGATCTACGACAACGTCGTCGCCGGCAAGCGCCTGAACGCCAAGCGCACCAGCAAGAAGGCGATGGACGAGCTGGTCGAGAAGTCGCTCGTGGGCGCCAACCTCTGGAACGAGGTCAAGGACCGGCTCGACAAGCCCGGCATGGGCCTGTCCGGCGGTCAGCAGCAGCGCCTGTGCATCGCCCGCGCGATCGCCGTGCAGCCCCAGGTGCTCCTCATGGACGAGCCGTGCTCGGCGCTCGACCCGATCTCGACGCTCGCGATCGAGGACCTGATCAACGAGCTCAAGGAGCAGTACACGATCGTCATCGTCACCCACAACATGCAGCAGGCCGCGCGGGTGAGCGACTACACCGGCTTCTTCAACATCGAGGGCACCGGCAAGCCCGGCCGCCTGATCGAGATGGACGACACCTCGACGATGTTCTCGACCCCGAGCAACAAGGCCACGGAGGACTACGTCTCGGGTCGGTTCGGCTGAGTCGACACCCTCGTCCGCCGCGGGCCGTGGTCCTTCCGGGGGCCGCGGCCCGTCGTGCGTCTCGGCGCGGCCGGTGCGAGGGTGGAGAGGTGAAGAACCTGCTGATCGGCCTGCTCGTCCTGTGGCTCGTGCTCGCCCTGCTGGGCGTGGTGATCAAGGGCCTGCTGTGGCTCCTCGCGGTCGCGGCGGTGCTGTTCGTCGCCACCGCCGTGTGGGGCTGGCTCAAGGTCGGCCGCGGCAGCAGCGGCACCGTCGACCGGGTCTGACCGGTCCGGTTCCGGGGTCGGGCCGGTCGGTCAGCCCAGGAGCAGGTGGGCGATCCCGTAGAACAGGGCCGCCGACAGCCCTGCCATCGGGATCGTCAGCACCCAGGCGGTGAGGATCTCGCGCACCACGCCCCACCGCACCGCCGAGGCGCGCTTGGTGGCGCCGACGCCCATCACCGCCGAGGTGATGGTGTGCGTGGTCGAGATCGGCGCCTGGAACGCGAACGCCGTCGTGTAGAGCACCGAGGCCGCGACCGTCTCGGACGCGAAGCCGCGGGGCGGGTCGAGCTCGATGATGCGCCGGCCGAGGGTGCGCATGATCCGCCAGCCGCCCGCGTAGGTGCCGGCGCTGATCGCGAGCGCGGCCGCGAGCTTCACCCACAGCGGGATGTCGGTGCCCTCGTGGTACCCGCCCGCCACCAGCGCCAGGACGATGACGCCCATCGTCTTCTGCGCGTCCTGCAGGCCGTGGCCGAGCGCCATCGCGGCGGCCGAGACGGTCTGCGCCATCTTGAACCGGCGGTTCGTGCGACCGGGCACCGAGTGCCGGAACGCCCACAGGATGCCGACCATCAGCAGGTACGCCAGGCCGAAACCGACCAGCGGCGAGGCGATCATCGGGATGACCACCTTGGTGAGGATGACGTCCCAGTGCACGGTCGTGGCGGCCGCGATGCCCGCTCCGGCGAGCCCGCCGATCAGCGCGTGCGACGACGACGACGGCAGCCCGCGCCACCAGGTGATGAGGTTCCAGGCGATGGCGCCCAGCAGGCCGGACATCACGATGACCAGGCCCTGGTGGCCGCCGCCGGGGTCGATGATCCCGGACCCGATCGTCTTGGCGACGCCCTCGCCGAGCAGCGCGCCGATCAGGTTGAAGACCG
This sequence comes from Angustibacter speluncae, assembly GCF_054777815.1. Lineage (NCBI taxonomy): Bacteria > Bacillati > Actinomycetota > Actinomycetes > Kineosporiales > Kineosporiaceae > Angustibacter > Angustibacter speluncae. The sequence continues at coordinate 9,327 of NZ_BAAHAF010000006.1, forward strand.
CCGCCATCGCGAGCGCGACCCGCGGCGTCAGCGCGCGCGTCGACACCGAGGTGGCGATGGCGTTGGCCGCGTCGTGGAAGCCGTTGGTGTAGTCGAACGTCAGGGCGATCGCGATCACCAGGACGACGAGGGCGAGCTCCACCGGCTCAGGACTCCTTGACCGCGATCGTCTCGACCGTGTGGGCGACCTTCTCGAAGGCGTCGGCCGCGGACTCGAGCTCGCCGACGATCTCGCGCAGCTTGATCAGCCGGATCGCGTCCTCGGTGTTCTCGAACATCTCGCTGAGCAGCTTGCGGTACGTGCGGTCGGCCTGGTTCTCGAGCCGGTTGATCTCGACCCAGTAGTCGGCGAGGTCCTTGAGCGCGCGCAGCCGCGGCATGGCGTCGGCCGTGACCTCGGCCTGGCGCTGCAGCACGGCCACCTGGTCGGCGATGCCGGCGGGCAGCTCGCCGACCTTGTACAGGACGATCAGGTCGGCCGCGGCCTCCATGTCGTCCATGCAGTCGTCGAGGCCGCTGGCGAGCGCGTAGATGTCCTGGCGGTCGAACGGGGTGATGAACGAGGAGTTCAGCCGCCGCATGATCGCGTGGGTGGCCTCGTCGGCCCGGTGCTCGGCGTCGCGCAGGTCCTGGGCGATGCGCTCGCGCCCCTCCTGGTCCTCGCCGAGCAGCTCGGCCAGCATCGAGGCGCCCTCGACCAGGGTCGCCGCCTGCGCGGCGAACAGGTCGAAGAAGCTGGTGTCCTGGGGAGTCAGGCGCAGGCGCACGGGGTCTCTCCGGGTGTGGGGGTGGGCGAGACCCGCAGGGTGCTGCGAGCCCACGACAGGCTAGAGCAGGATCGGGCCGCCACGGCAACCCGGGCGTCACCTGTCGTCCACCCGGGCGTCACCCGGCCGGGCGCCCCGGGTCCGTCAGTCCGCGGGCGCGTCCTTGGCGCCGCCGTCGGCGGCGCCGTCCACACCCAGCGCGGAGTCGATCTCGTGCGGGGTCAGCGCCGTCTCCTGCGCGCTGGCTGCGACCACCAGGTCCCCGTACAGCTCGATCTCGTCCGCGAGGTCGTCGTCCGAAAAGGACGCCGGTCGCTCCATCACGCGCTCCTCCACGGTGCCGCTCGGCTCCAGCCACCCACTGGTCCCGCGGCCCTGCTCGACCCTACGCCGCGTGCTCACGGCCCGGGTGCCGAATGGACCAACTGGTGGGTGCGGACGTGGCGCCGGCGCCGGTCGGCGTGGTCGGCGCGCCCGGGTCGTCCGAGTCGTCCGGGTCCGTCGGGTCGGTGGGGTCGGCGTCGTCCGCGGGCTCCGGCGGCGCGGTGGGCTCCTGCTCCGGCGGCGCCTCCTCGAGCTCGTCGGTGACCAGCGTCCGGTCGATCTGCACCGACGACAGGCCGAGCCCGCCGACGGTGACGTCGTCCCACCCGACCAGGCGACCGGCGTCCTCGCCGGACTTGGCGAAGTACAGCAGCGAGGCCTCGAGCGGCACCGGCTCGCCGCGCTCGATGCTGTCGAGCGCGCCCTGGGTGATGCCCGCCCCGCCGGTCGAACCCTGCACCATCACCCGGGTGCCCGACTCGTCGAGCCGCACGGTCCGCGAGTGGTAGTGCCCGGACAGGATCAGCGGGACGGTGCCGAGCAGCGGGTCGAGCCGGCTCGGGTCGTGGATCAGGGCGACGTCGACGTCGTCGCCCGTGCGGTTCGTCGCCCGCACCACCGACGCCAGCTCCGCCGCCTGCTCGCCGGCGGTCTCGCGCGCCGCGTCGATGTCGAGCTCGCCCGAGCTCGGGCTGAACCGGCCGTCGGCGATGCCGGCGAAGGTGAGCCCGTCGACCGTCACCGCCTCGCCGTCGAGCACGTACGCGCCCTGCTCGGCGACCGCGGCGGCGGTGAGCACCGAGTCGTGGTTGCCCCGCACGAACACGTACGGGACGCCGAGCCGCCCGATCCGGCTCAGGGTGCCCGACTCGACGGCGGTGCCCCAGGTCGTGACGTCGCCGGTGTCGACGACGACGTCGACGCCGAACTGTTCGATCAGCTGGTCGGCCAGGTCGTAGCCCTGCGGGCCGAGGTGGATGTCGCTGACGTGCAGGACGGTCGTCACCTCGTCGTCGTCGATGACCGGCAGCTCGTCGGCCGCCGTGTACAGCGTGGTGACGCTGCGCACCATGTCGGCGACGCCGCTGCGGTACGACTCCAGCCGCGCGACCACCGAGCGCCCCTCGCCGGCGAGGTACGGGGCGCGCGAGAGCAGGCCGGTGAACCGCGGCTCGTCGAGCGAGGCGGGGTCGAAGGTGATGCCCGCGAGCAGGCCGCACGCCACCAGCGGCACGAGCGTCACCCCGACCGCCTGCGCCGCGCGCCGGCGGGAGCGGTAGACCAGCCCGGCCGCCAGCCCCGACCCGACGAGCGCGCACCCCACCGCCCACCCGAGCGCCTGCAGGACGCCGGAGCGCACCTCGCCCGGCGCGGTCGCGGCCAGGTCGGACAGCGCGGTCGAGGAGTCGAGCAGGTCCTCGGCGGCGGCGACGTCGACCGACTCGACCGAGGCCCTGACCCCGAGCGGCCCGCGGTGGCTGTCGAAGCCGACCTGGCCCACCGGCGGCAGGTCGATCTGGGCGGGGTGGTCGGCCAGCACGCTGGCCTGCAGCCGGACGCCGAGGGGCCCCACCTGCACGGTCGCCGACGGCGCCAGCGCCCACCCGACGGCCGCCCCGAGGAGGGCCACGGCGGCCAGCAGCGCGACGGTGCGGGCGCGGACGACGCCGGGCCGGCGCCACAGCGGGGGCCGGGCGGGAGGCTCGGGGGCGGGCTCGGGGGAGGGGGTGGCCTCGTCCGGGGGTGGCGTGGTCACGCGCGGACCCCCGGGAACGCGTCGGCGCCCGGGACGGGGAAGGGGGGAGTCCTCGTCTCGGGCGCCGACAGGAACGACCGCGAGGTCGTTGCCTGCTCAATCATGCCACCAGATCGTGTCGACGACGCAAGCCCCCCGGCGGGTCGCCCGCGATCCACCCGGACGGGCGCGTGCACGACGGCGACGTCGCGGGGCGGCGCGGTGGGCGGGGCGGGCACGCCCCGACCCTACGGGCGCACCGGCGGCGGCTCAGCCGGTGGCGACCGCGCAGGCCCGTGCCGCCGCGTCGTCCTCGTCGCGCAGCCGACGCCAGGCGAGCAGCCCGCAGACGGCGAAGCCGAGGGCGTTGGCGACGCCGTGGGTCGCGACCATCCAGGTCAGCGGCAGGTACGGGACGGCGTCCCGGACGTGCCCGGCCGCCCAGGACAGCGCGAGCAGCATCGTCGCGACCAGCACGAGCGCGCTGGTGCCGAGCAGCGCGCGGGTGAGCCGGTCGCGGGTGCGCGTGCGCACCCGGGTCCAGGTCAGCCAGGCCACCGCCCACATGCCCGCCGTCAGCACCGCGGCGCCGGCGAGCTCCACGCCGTCGCCCAGGAAGTACCCGAGCAGGACGAGCAGCGTCCCGGCGGGCACGGTCAGCGCGGCGGCCGACGCCACCGGCGACCCCGCCGCGTGCGCGACGAGCCCGGCGACGAGCGCCGCGGCGAACCCGGCGAAGTGGAAGTGGGCGACCGTCAGGGCGAGCACCACCGGCTCGAAGCCGAGCAGGTCGACGCCGGCGCGCTCGGCCACGAGCGAGACGCCGGCGACGGCCGGCGTGACCAGCGCGGTGAGCACGGCGACCTCGGCGGGTGCGAGCGAGCGGGTGCGCCACAGCCGCACCGGGGCGGTGAGGGCCAGCGCGAGCGTCGCGCCGGCGTAGAGCAGCGCCAGCCCGGCCGCCAGGCCGCCGCGCGGCAGCAGCATCGACAGCGCGCCCACCGCGCCCGCGACCGGCCACACCCGCGCCCACGCTGCGACGAGCGGGTCCTCGCGCCCGCCGAGCAGGCGCAGCCCGAGCGGGACCACGACGACCATCCCGACCGCGCAGAGCACCCCGATCAACCACGTCACGGCCGCGAAACTACCGTCCGTGACGGCGCCCGCCCGCCTCGCCCGGGGGCGTCCGGAAAGACCGATCCGCGGGGGTTCACACGCCGTCCCGCTGTGCTAGCGTCTTCCCTGGTTGCAGTTGCAGTTTGTGGCACGTTGTAGAACGCCCGCGGAGTGTGATGCCGCGGGCGTTTTCCGTGTCCGAGCCAGATGGCCCGGATGTGGACGGCGACGGGGTGCAGCAGCCCGGGGCCAGCGAGGTGCTGACCCCGAACACCGCCCGACACAAGGAGAATGGCCAGCATGGCTCAGGGCACTGTCAAGTGGTTCAACGCTGAGAAGGGCTACGGGTTCATCGCCCAGGACGGCGGCGGCGCCGACGTCTTCGTCCACTTCTCGGCCATCCAGTCCGACGGCTACCGCAGCCTGGACGAGAACCAGCGCGTCGAGTTCGAGATCTCCCAGGGCCCGAAGGGCCCGCAGGCGGAGAGCGTCCGCCCGGTCTGACGCGCACCGGGCCTCGAAGCCCGAGCGACACCGAGGGCCCCCACCGACACGGTGGGGGCCCTCGTGCGTGCGCCCGTTAGTGTGCGGGCATGAACCGCAAGGAGCTCGTGTCCACCATCTCCCAGTCCTCGGGCCTGAGCGCCGCGTCGGTCGACACGGTGCTGGCCGAGCTCGACCGCGTGCTGCTCGAGGCCGTCGGCCGCGGCGAGAAGGTGCAGCTGCCCGGCCTGCTCACGGTCGAGCGGGTCGAGCGCGCCGCGCGCACCGGCCGCAACCCCCGCACCGGCGAGGAGATCGACATCCCGGCCGGCCACGGCGTCAAGGTGACCGCCGGCAGCAGGCTCAAGGAGGCCGCCGGGCGGTGAGCGGGCCGGCGTCGGACCCGGGCGAGCGCGCGCTGGGGGTGCTGCGCGCGCACGGCCAGCGCCTGACCCGGCCGCGCCGCGAGGGCGTCGCCGCGCTGGCGGGGCTCGACGGGCACCCGAGCGCCGAGGACGTCGGCGCCGAGGTCGCCCGGCTCGACCCGGGCGTGCACCGGGCCACCGTGTACCGCACGCTCGACACCCTCGCCGACCTCGGCGTGGTGTCGCACGTGCACTCGCACGGCACGACCGCCTACCACCTGGCCGACCCCGGCGCCGACGACCACCTGCACGCGCGCTGCCGCAGCTGCGACCGGGTCGTCGACCTGCCGGGCGACCTGCTGGACGACGCGGTCGAGCGGGTGCGCGACACGACCGGGTTCCGCGTGGAGCCCGCGCACGTGGCGCTGTCGGGGACCTGCGCGAGCTGCTCGACGGACTGAGGGCCGGGCCTGCCGGGGAGCCCGGTCAGGCCGGGCGCGCGGCCGACCGGCGGTCGCCGGAGGCGAGGTCGGCCAGGGTGCGCTCGTCGACGCCGAGCCTGCGCAGCGACGCCTCGAGGGCGCGGCGCCCGCGCTCGGAGCGCACCACGGGACGCACCACCAGGCTGCTGCGCACCGGCTGCTCGCGGTTCATGGCGTCCTCCTCGCGTCCTCGCCCATGCTACCCGTTCCGTGCGGTCACGAGCAGGCTCGTCGCGGCCGAGTCGAGCAGCGCGAGCACGTCGTCGGCCGACAGCCGGTCGAGCGACCCGGCCGGGCCGTCGAGCGCCACGCACCCGACCACGCGGGTCTCCGACCCGCTCGCGTCGAGCATCGGGGTGGCCACCACGACGTCGTACTTCTCCCGCACGTCGAGGAACTCGGGCCAGCTCAGACCCAGCCGGATCTCGGGCGGCACCACACCGGTCTCCCACTCCTCGCGGGTGCACGGCCAGATCGCGGTGTGGTCGGCGCGCACGTCGACGGCGACCACCTGCCCCTGCTCGACGCACGCCCCGATCACGCCCTTGCCCGGCCGCCAGGTGACCCCCGACGCCGTGGGGCGTCGTCGCGCCCGCACCCGGTGCACGCGGTGCAGGCGCCGGGTCCACGGCGCGAGCGGCGGGCGCCGCACCACGTAGGCCGCCAGGCCGAGGTCGCGGTAGTCGAGACCGGTGGCGTCGACGACCGCCCAGGCCGCGCCGTCGAGCACGACCGCAGCCGCCTCGCGGCGCGCGCCGACCCGGCGCGCCCGCCACTGGGAGACCGCCTGGGCGGTGGTCGAGGCCGCCGCCAGCACCGCCACCACGACGATCGCGGTGACCAGCTCGGTGCGCGACAGGCGCACCACCCGCGCCGACGACAGCGCCAGCAGCGCGGAGGCTGCCGCCGCCACGACGGCGGCCGCGACCGACGCGGTGAGCCTCAGCACGGCACCCCCCTCAGCACCCGCCCAGCATGCCGGTGCCCCCCGACGCCGCGGTGGACGCGGCGCCGGAGGGCACGGGCACGGTGGCTGGTGCTGCTCAGTACTGGTTCTGCGCCAGGCGCTGCTGGATCGAGGCCTGGATGCGCTGCAGCCCGCCCGTCCCGACCAGGCCGAGCTGGCCCTCGATGGTCTGGATGATGTCGCGGTCGGACCGCATCGCCTCGCTCGACTGGATCAGGATCGTGCCCTGACCGGTGAAGTCGAACTGGCGCTCCTCGCCGGACGAGGCCCCGAACATCGCCATCGCGCCACCGAGGAAGCCCGCCATCCAGCCGGCGTCGTAGTGGTGGCTCGGGCTGGGGCAGTCGGCCCAGCCGAGCAGCGCCTCGGGGTCGACCCGCAGCGGCGGCTCGGCGAACATCACCGGCCCGGACGAGGACGCGAGGAAGCGTCCCGACCCGACCAGGGTGACGAACCCGGGGACGATCGACTGGTTCAGGGCCAGCCCGCTGTCGAACGCCAGCAGGTTGGACGCCTTGATCGTCAGGTTGCCGTTGTCGAGGTCGAAGGAGTTGATGTCGAACCCGCGGTCGCCGATGACGAGCTTGCCGTGGCCCTCGGCCACCACCCAGTCCTGGGCGTACAGCGGCGAGGAGAACTGGCTGGCGACCATGTGCATGATGTTCTGCGCGAGGCCGCGGGCGCGGATCGCGGTGAACTGCATCTGCCCGTAGAACGCGATCATCGCGCCCTTGGACATGAACCACGGCCGCCCCGGCGTCATCTCGATCGACCAGGCGTAGTTGTTCTCGGGGACGTTGTCGTTCTGCGGCAGCGACTGCGCCGTGTGCACCGTGGTGTTCACAGCTTCTCCTCCGAGGCCTGGACGTAGACGACGCCGTCGCCGTCGAGCTTGAGCTGGATCGCCTCGCCGGAGCCGCGGCCGACGGCCTCGCGCCAGCCGACGTTCGCGGACAGGTCGAGGCGGACGTTGCCGGTGTGGCCCACGTAGGCCTGCGGGTCGACGACGGTGCCGCCGCCGGGACGCACCATCAGCTCGATGGTGCCGCCGTGGCTGAGCAGCACCACGCTGCCCTGGCCGGACAGCTGCGTGGTCCACATGCCCTGGCCGGTGACCGCGCCGCGGATCATGCCGCGCAGGCCGCCGCCCCCGCCGCCCTGGGAGGCGAGCGAGACCACCGACGACTGCAGGTTGGCGCTGTGGGCGAGCAGGCTGCTGGCCTCGGCGACGAGCGTGCCGCCCTGCAGCTGCACGACGGTGACGTAGAGACCGCCGAGGCCGTAGTAGACCTCGCCCTGCCCCTGCGCCGACATCATGACCACGTTCTCGCCGGCCATGCCGCGGGTGGCGGCGCCCATCATGCCGCCCATGCCCCCGCCCTGCATGGCGCCCATGGCGCCCGCCATGCCGCCGGCGTTGGCGGGGACGAAGTTGACGTCGCCGTTGTAGAACAGCATCGCGCCCTTGCGGGCGAGCACCGGGCCGGCGCCCAGGTTGACCTTGACGACCTTGTTGTTGACCTTCTCGAACACCGTCTGCGTCCCCCTCAGCGCTCGGCCGGCTGGATGTAGACGACCCCGTGGCCGTCCCAGCGGAGGGAGAACGGCTCGCCGCTGCCCTCGCCGATGACGTTGGCCCAGGAGACGTCGGTGATGAACGACTGGTTGAGCTGGCCGTGCGCCGCGACGAAGGCGTCGGGGTCGACGACGAGCGGGTTCTGGTTGTCGACCTGCAGGCCGATCAGCGGCCCGCCGGCCGAGAGCAGCGCGACCTGGCCCTGGCCGGCCACCGTGGTGGTGAACAGGCCCTGGCCGGTGCTGACCCCGCGCACGCCGGTGAACCGGACGTCGGTGCGCAGGTTGCCCGCCAGGCAGAGCAGCTGCTGCGACTCGACCTGCAGCTGGTCGTTGTTCAGGTCGACGATCGTGATGTCCTGCGCGTCGAGCGCGAAGTACACGACGCCGTGACCGCCGCACTCCATCAGCGACAGCGACTCGCCGGTGGCGCGGCGCTTGAGGCCCGCCATGACGCCCTCGCCGCCGCCGAAGCTGGCCTTCTTGAACTGCACCTGGCCCTCGTACGCCACCATCGAACCGGCGATGGCCTTGACCATCGTGTTCTGCAGGTGGGCCTCGAGCACGCGGTGCCCGTTCATCCTCAGCTGTGCCATGGACCCCTCCCCGAGCGGCCTCCGGACCGGGCCGCTCCTCGGACGGGGGCGACGCTAGCAGAGCGAGGTGGCGCCCCGGTGGTCGTCGGCCACAGGTGCCCCGACGGTCACCGGGACGGGTTGCGGCGCAACGGGTCCTGCCGTCCCGCGCGAGCCGCCGGAGGTCACTGCGAGGGTGGTCCGAGGCCCTGCCAGGCCGGCTTGGCGGCCGCGACGTCGCGGTAGTAGTCGAGCAGCTCGAGCCGCGAGGCCGCGGCGGCGTCGAGCAGGACGGTGGCGTACCGGTGCGTCTGCAGCACCGACGCCGGGCAGCGGGCGGCCAGCGGGCCCTCGACCATCGCCGCGACGGCCTCGGCCTTGCGCTCGCCCGTGGCCAGCAGGAGCAGGTGCCGGGCCTCGAGGATCGTCCCGAGCCCCTGGGTGAGCACGTGGTGCGGCACCTCGTCCGGGGAGTCGAAGAACCGGGCGTTGTCGGCGCGGGTGCGCGGCGTCAGCGTCTTGATCCGGGTGCGGGACGCGAGCGAGGACCCCGGCTCGTTGAAGGCCAGGTGCCCGTCGGTGCCGATGCCGAGCAGCTGCAGGTCGATGCCGCCGGCGGCGGTGATGAGCGCCTCGTACTCGGCGCACGCGGCGGTGACGTCGACCCGCTCGGCCTGCGGACCGCGCACCGCGCCGTCGGCGACGTCGACGCGTGCGAGCAGCTCGGCCGCGATGACGCTGCGGTACGACTGCGGGTGCCCGGGCGGCAGCCCGACGTACTCGTCGAGCAGGAAGCCGCGCACCTCCCGCAGGGACAGCGCACCGGACGCGACGCGGGTCGCGAGCTCGTCGTAGAGGCCGAGCACGCTCGACCCGGTGGCCAGCCCGAGGACGGCCCGCGGCCGGCCCGTCACCAGCCGGGTGACGACGTCGGCCGCGGTGACCGCGACCGCGCGCTCGTCGGGCAGGACGATGACCTCCACCTCACTCACCCGCCCCGGCGAGGTGCAGGACGCGCGCACCCTCGGTCGCGGCGCGCTGGGCCGCGGCGGCGGCACCGACCGCGCCGACGTCGCGCACACCGGGGGGCACCAGCTGCACCCGCTCCGGCAGCCGCAGCGCGGCCAGCAGCTCGGACTGCGACGCCTCGTCGGCGAGGCGTCGCCGCACGGCGTCGACGAGCGGCTCCCCCAGGTCGGTGACCCCGCCGGCGAGCACGACGCGGGGCACGTCCCACGACAGCACGAGCAGGCGCACGGCCGAGGCGAGCCCGCCGACGAGCCGGCTGCGCAGCCCCTGGGCGCGGCGCGAGCCCTCCTGCGCCGCCGACCAGACCGCCTGCGCCGCAGACGTCCCCGCGGGGACGGGCCACTCGCGCAGCAGCGCCTGGCCGGACGCCACGACCTCGAGGCAGCCGCGCTGCCCGCACCGGCACATCGGGCCGCGCGGGTCCACCTGGAGGTGGCCGATCTCGCCGGCCGCGCCGGCGCCGCCGCGGTGCAGCTCGCCGTCGACGACCAGACCGGCGGCCAGGCCGGTGCCGACGCTCAGCAGCGCGAGGTCGCCGAGGTCGGGGTCGAGCGCGTGCAGCCCGAGCGCCGCCGCGTTCACGTCGTTCTCGACGGAGACGGGCCCGGGCACGACGCCGTCGAGCAGCTCGGCGAGGTCGAGCGGCTCGCGGCCGAGACCGAGGTTGACCGCCAGAGCGACGGCCGTGCCGCCCGGGGCGACCAGGCCGGGGACGCCGAGGCCGGTCGCGCGCACGTCGTCCGGCCGCAGGCCGGCGTCGGCGAGGGCGGCGCCGACGGCGTCGGCGACGCTGTCGCGCACGCCCGCCGCACCGGGGACGGTGTCGCGGCGGAACCGCCCGCGCACCTGCAGCTGGTCGTCGACCACGGTCGCGAGCACCTTCGAGCCGCCGACGTCGACGCCGACCACGTAGGCCGCGCTCACGCCGCACCTGCCCCGGCCAGCAGGTCCGCCAGCGCCTGCGACGACGCGGCGCCCGCACCCCAGGTGCGGACGACGACCGCCCCCTCGGGTACCAGCCGCTCGAGGTCGTCGGCGGGCCAACCCATCTCGGCGACCACGAGCGCGGAGGTCAGCGAGGCGAGCGTGGCCAGCCGGTCGAGCACCCAGGGGTGGCGGTGCGCGTCGCGCACCAGGGCGACCACCGGACGGCCGCGCCCGCCGTCGGGCAGGTCGCCGTCCGGTCCGAGGTCGTGGACGCACCCTGCCGCGAGGGCCCCGGAGGCGGACGCGCCCCAGGGCACGTGCCCGACGGCGAGGTTCGAACCGGCGTCGAGCCGGACCACGAGCGCGTCGGCCAGGCGCGGCAGCGTCCCGCTCACCTCGACCGCGCGCGCGGCGGCCTCGCGGGAGGCCGCGAGGTCTGCGTCCCCGGAGGCCGCGTCGCGCAGCGCAGCCACCCGCGCCAGCGCGACCTCGACCCGGTGCGCCGCGTGCTCGAGCCGGTCGGGTGCGAGCTCGCCCGCGCGGACGGCGTCGACGACGGCCGCGACCACCTGATCGGTCTCGTCGCCGGTGTGGGCGGGGCCGAGGCAGAGCAGGTCGGCGCCCGCCGCGAGCGCGAGGACCGCGGCGGCCGGGATGCCGCGACCGGCGCTGGCACCGGCCATGTCGAGCGCGTCGGTGACGAGCAGGCCGTCGAAGCCGAGGTCGTCGCGCAGCAGCCGCAGCACCGACGCGCTCAGCGTCGCCGGCAGGTGCGGGTCGACCGCGGGCAGCAGCACGTGCGACGTCATCACCGCCACGGTGCCGGCGGCGACCGCGGCGGCGAACGGCGGCAGGTCGCGGGCGTCGAGCACCTCGCGGGGCTCGTCGACGGTCGGCAGGCCCAGGTGGGAGTCGACGCTGGTGGCCCCGTGGCCCGGGAAGTGCTTCACGCACGCTCCGACACCGGCCTGCTGCAGCCCCCCGACCCAGGCGGTGGTGTGCCGGGCCACGAGCTGCGGGTCGGCGCCCAGGCTGCGCGCGCCGATCACCGGGTTCTCGGCGACGGAGTTCACGTCGACCACCGGCGCGAGGTCGAGGCCGACGCCGACGCCGCGCAGGTCGTGCCCGAGGTCGCGGGCGACGGCGCGGGTGAGGTCGAGGTCGTCGACGCGGCCGAGCACGGCCGCGCCCGCGTGCGGGCTGCCGTGGCGGTAGTGCAGCCGGGTGACGTCGCCACCCTCCTCGTCCAGCGTGACGAGCACGTCGGCGTCGACCTCGTGCAGCGCCGCCGCGAGATCGCCCACGCGCGAACGGACGTCGTCCGTGCCGGTGAGGTTCGCGCCGTAGAGGCACAGCGACCCGAGGCCGCGCTCGAGCTCGCGGCGGGTGCGGTCGGGCACGGTGGCCCCGTCGAAGGCGCCCATCAGCACCCGGTGGGCCAGCCGGCCCAGCGTCGCGTCCACCATCAGCCCTTCACGGCCCCGGAGACCAGGCCCGACGCCATCCGGCGCTGCACGAGCAGGAAGAAGACGATCACCGGGATGGTCATCAGGGTCGAGCCGGCCATGATCGCGCCCCAGTCGGTGCCGCTGTTCACCTGCTTGAACGAGCGGAGCCACACCGGCAGCGTCAGGTGGTCGGGGCGGTTCATCAGCACCAGCGCGATCACGAACTCGTTCCAGGCCTGGATCAGCGCGAACACGCCCGTGGCGACCAGCCCGGGTCCGATGAGCGGCAGCGTGATCGAGCGGAACGAGCGGAACCGGCTGCAGCCGTCGATCATCGCGGCCTCCTCGAGCTCGACCGGGATCCCTGCGACGAAGCCACGCAGCATCCAGATCGTGAACGGCAGCACGGTGGCCACGTACACGGCGGTCAGGCCGAGGACGGTGTTGGTGAGCTCGGCGCCGTCGAGCAGCTGGAACAGCGAGATCATCATCGCCTCGCCCGGGATCATCTGGACGACCAGGATCACCAGCAGGAAGCCGCGGCGGCCGAGGAAGCTGAAGCGCGTCACCGCCAGGGCGGCCATCAGCGCGATGACGAGCGCGCACGCGACGGTCAGGCCGGTCACGGTGAGCGAGGTCTGCAGCGCCTGCGTGAACGGGAACTGGCCGCCGCCCTCGAGGATGCGGCCATAGTTGTCGAACGACCCGTCCAGCGGCACGAAGGTCGGCTCGGTGCTGCGGATCACGCGGTTCGGCAGCAGCGAGGTGCTGACCATCCAGTAGACGGGGAACGCCGAGCAGACGACCACGACGAGGCCGGCGAGGGTCAGCAGGGCGCGCTGCACCAGCTGGCGGGGCGTGCGGCGACGGCGTGCGGGGACGCGGCGCGGCGTGCCTGCCGGGCCGCGCCGCTTCGACGCGGCGGCCGGTGGCGCGCCGTCCCGGGCGATCGTGGCGGTCACAGCGTCTCCTCCCGCAGCACGCGGTTCACGTGGACGAAGGACGCGCCGAGCATGATCACCACGAGGATGACCGCGATGGCGCTGCCGGTGTCGAAGTTCCCCTGCGCGACACCCACCTGGTAGATGTACACGCCGATCGTCGAGGTCTCGGACGCGATGCCGCCGTCGTCCTGGAGGGCGAAGATCTGCGTGAACACCCGCAGGTCCCAGATGATCTGGAGGATCAGCAGGATCATGATCACCGGCTTCAGGAGCGGCACCACGATGCGGCGGAAGCGTGCGGCCGGGCCGGCGCCGTCGAGCTGTGCGGCCTCGAGCACCTCGCCCGGCACCTGCGTCAGCCCTGCGTAGAGCGTGAAGGCCACGAACGGGATCGACTGCCACGTCACGACGATGGTGGCGACGGCGAAGAACGACAGCGGCTGGATCAGCCAGGAGTGGCCGATGAAGTCGCCGCCTGCCTCGGTCAGCACGTAGTTGACGACGCCGTAGTCGGAGTCGAACATCCAGCCCCAGATGACGACGGCGGTCAGCGCCGGCATCGCCCAGGCGAGCAGCAGGGCGATCGTCACCGAGAGCCGCATCAGCGTGCCGAGCCGGGTCAGCAGCAGCGCGATGAGCATGCCGAGCGTCATCGTCAGCGCGACGTTGACCGCGCAGAACGCGACGCTGCGCGCCAGCACCTGCCAGAACACCGGGTCGCCGAGCACCGCCGTGTAGTTGTCGAGCCCGACGAACTCCGGTGGCGCACCGAAGACCTGGGCGCGGCCGTACTCCTGCGTCGACATGACCAGCAGGCGCACCAGCGGCCAGCCGGTCAGCCCGACGAGGACCGCGACCGACGGGACGAGCAGCAGCAGGGGCAGGAACCCCGCACGGCGGCGCCGCGCGCCCCGACGGCCCGTCGCACCACCTGCCGGCACCCCGCCGGCCGGGCCCGTCGCCGCGGTCACCGCCTCCACCTGCGCGGCCATCTCCCACCTCCTGCTGCTGCTCGTGTCCTGCGGGCTGCCGGGGTACCGACCTGTCGGACGCCCTGCGGCACAGGGCCGTCGGGGTCCGACAGGTCGGCTCCCGTCAGCGGTTGAGGGCCGCCGTGATCTTCTCGTCGGCAGCGGCCGCGAGGCTCGCGACGTCACCGCCCTGGGCGATCTGGACGAACAGGTCCTCGAGGATCTTGTCCGACTCGACGTTGGCCCAGCCCGGCGCGGCCGGGGTCAGCTTGGTGTTGCTGGCGGCCGCCTCGGTGGCCGCCTTGGTCGGCCCGTCCGGCATCTGCGAGATCAGGCTCGTCTTGGCCGGCACCAGGTTGTTCTGCGCCATGATCGTCTGGTACTCGTCGCTCAGCATGATCTGCAGCGCCTCGTAGGCCAGGTCCGGCGCCTTCGACTTCGCCGCGACGGCGATGTTCGAGCCACCGAGGAAGATCGGCGCGGTCTCGCCGGCGGTCTCACCCGGCAGGGCGAAGACGCCCAGGTTCGCCTCGGCGTCGGGGCACCCGGTCTCGGCCGACAGGATGCTGCCCTCGACCCAGCCCGGCGCCGACAGCATGCCGATCTGGCCGGCGCAGTAGGGCACCTGCGGGTCGACCTCGTTGCCGTCCTTGGCGGCGCCCGACGCGTCGGTCATCACCTGCTGGACCATCTCGAGGCCCTCGATCGACTCCGGCGTCGACAGCGCGCCCTTCCAGGTGTCGCCGTCCTGCACCGCGAGGTCACCGCCCGCCCCCCAGATGTAGGGAAGCGCGTTGCGCCAGTCCTGCCCCGGGAAGTAGATGCCCGAGAACTGCCCGCCGCCGTTGGCGTCCCGCAGCGCCTTCCCGGCGGCGACGTACTCCTCCAGGGTCGTCGGCGGCTGGAGACCTGCGGCCTGCAGCAGGTCCTTGCGGTAGAACACGAGCCGCGAACCGGCGTAGTACGGCGCGGCGTAGAACGTGTCGTCGTAGGTGCCCGACTCGACGAAGCCCTCGAGCAGGTCGTCGCCGCCGAGCTCCTCCTTCTTGTCGGACAGGTCCATGAACGCGCCGACGGACGTGAACGCCACCGCCTGCGTGTTGCCCACCTCGACCACGTCAGGGCTGTCGCTGCCCGACAGCGACGTGGTCAGCTTGTCGACCAGGCCGTCCCACACCTGCTCCTCGATGACGAGGTCGGTGCCCTCGTGGGCGTCCTCGAAGGTCTGCTCGAGGTAGTCACGCGCCTCCTGCGGCGTGTCGGTGCCCACGAGCCACACCCGCAGCTGCTCGGGGGCGGCGGCGCCGCCCTCCGACGGGTCCTCGCCGGTGGCCTCGCCGCTGCCGCCGCACGCGGTCAGCGCGAGCGCCGATGCGACCGCCACGGCGGCCAGTCGAAACGTCTTCACGGTCTTCCTCCTACGACGCACCCACACCCGGAGCCCACTGCTCCGGGTCGTAGTCCTTGCAGCGCACCACTTCTCGACCCACATCGCGTTCTCGTCGTCGACACGTCGTTCACGACACCCCGAGCTGGCCCGACAGCACCAGACCGGCCGCACCCGCCAGCACGACGTCGTCGCCGTGCGTCGGCATCCGCAGCCGGACGTCCTCGCCCACCACGGGCATGCACCGCTCGCGCAGCACCTCGAGCGCGGTGCTCGACAGCGCGCCGTCGAGCAGGTCGGCCGGCCCGCTCAGCACGACCTCGCGCAGGTCGAGCGCGCTCAGCACCGGCGCGAGCGCCACGCCGAGGGCACGACCTGCGCGGGCCAGCACCTCGTCGGCGGCGGTCCGGCCGCGCGCGGCGAGCGCACCCTGCAGCGAGGGGACGGACAGCACGGTCTCGAGGCAGCCGCGGCGCCCGCACGCGCACGCGGCGCCGTCGGCGTCGACCACCAGGTGCCCGATCTCGCCCGCAGCCAGGTGCTGACCGGCGAGCAGCTGTCCGTCGAGCACCAGCCCCGCACCCAGGCCGCGTCCGACCCGCACCAGCATCAGCGCGTGGGAGGCGCTCTGCCCGAACGTGTACTCCCCCATCACCGCGGTGTTCGCGTCGTTCGCCACGTGCACGGGCAGGTCGAGCCGCTCGCCCAGCACGCTCGTCAGGGGCACCGCGTGCCACCCGAGGTTCGGGGCCTGCAGCACCACGCCGTCGTCGTCGACCAGACCGGGGCTGGCGACGCCGACCCCCAGCACCGGCCGGTGCGCCTCGGCCACCAGGCCGCGCACGAGCTCCTCGACCAGGGCGACGGCATCGGCCCCCGTGCGTCCGCGCAGGTCGAGCGAGGCGCGGACGCCGATCTCGCCGCCGAGGTCGGTGACCGCCCCGTGGAACCGGTCGGGCTCGGACAGGTCGACCGCCACCACCTGGCAGGCGTCGTGCCGCAGCCCGACGAGGGTGGCCGGCTTGCCGACGCGGGTGCCGGGACGGGCGCCGAGCTCGGTGACGAGGTCCTCGGCCAGCAGCTCGCCGACCAGGTCGCTGACGGTGACGCGGGTCAGGCCGGTGGCCCGGGACAGGTCGGCGCGCGAGGCGGGACCGCTGTCGAACAGCGTCTGCAGCACGAGCGAGCGGTTGTGCCGGCGGACGTCCTCGGGCAGCACCTTGGCCCCCGTCCGGGCCGGGCGCCGCACCGCGCGTCGTGTCGTCACGGGGGTTAGTACAGGGTCCTTACTTACTCCGTGTCAACCCCCGTCACCCGATCGTTTCGCTAGTTCAGTGACGGAAGTGCCACTGCAGTGGTGGAGGTCCACGTACTCCAGTGGCACCTTCGACACTGAACTGGGGAAACGCGCAGGGGCCGGACGAGGCGTCAGGGCAGGCGGGAGGCGAGGAGCTGGGCGAGGGTGGTGGACGGCGCGTCGGCGAGGTCGGCGACCTGGGTGCGGCAGGAGAAGCCGTCGGCGAGCAGGACGGTGCCGG
>NZ_BAAHAF010000007.1:0-7638 GCF_054777815.1 Angustibacter speluncae
CGGCCTGCTCGCGCTGCGCGGCGGCCGCGCGGGCCGCGGCCTCCTCCCGGGCGACCCGCTCGGCCTCGAGCCCGGACTGGCGCTGCTGCTCGAGCTCGACCGAGGTGCTGCGCAGCGCGGCCAGCTGGGTCACGACGGTGGCGCGCTCGGCCTCGGTGGCACCCACCTGCGCGGCGGCGGCGGCCTGGGCGCGGTCGGCCTCGTCCTTGGCGGCCTGGGCGGCGGCGGCCGCCTCCTCCTGGGCCCGCTGCGCGGCGACGGCCTGCTCGTCCATCAGCTGGGAGACCAGGCCGGCCGCGTGCCCGCGCTGGTAGGTCTGCTGGCGCCCCATGCCGAGGTGGCGCACGGTGCTGGCGCGGTCGAGGTAGTCCTGCGGGCCGTCGGCGCCGAGGGCCAGCTCGAGCCCGCCGAGCGAGCCGCCGCTGCGGTAGGCCTGGGCGGCCAGGGTGCCGATCTCCCCGGCGACGACGGCGAGGGCGGCGCGGGCCCGGTCGGCCGCGTCGCGCGCGGCGACGGCGGCCAGGGCCGCGTCCTGCAGCGCGACCTGCGCCTCGTTCCAGTCCTCGCCGGCGCGGGCGGCCTCGACCTGCGCCTCCTCGAGCGCGGCGTTCGCGCCGGCCAGCCGGCTCTCCAGCGCGGCCACCTGCTGCGCCGTCGTCGCCACGGCCTCGCGGGCGGCGTCGACCTGGCCCTGGGACGGGTACGGGTCGGCGGCGGCCGGGGCGGCGAGCAGGCCGAGGGCGGTCGCCGCGGCGACGACGAGACCGCCGCTGCGGCGCGCGAGGGTGCCGGGTCGTCGCGGCTGGGTCACGTCGGGGCTCCTCGGAGAACTACACGCGTGTGATTCTGGGTGCGTTCGGAACGGCGTGTCGGCTTGACACGACGGCGGGACCCTACCGAACACCTGCCCCTCTGAGAACACCCGGCGCACAAGTTGCTCCCGGCGCTCGAGTCACACCCGTCACACCAGCCTCAGTGGTCACGCAGCGTGCGCACACCGGCACGGGTCTCACCCGGACGGTCGTCAGCGCGCCGACGACCGCTGCGGCTCGGGGACGCCGCCCTGGCGCGGGACGCCGTCGCCCGCCCGGGCCTGCTTGACGCGGTACATCGCGTGGTCGGCGAGCTGCACCAGCTCGTCGGTGCCGAGCCCGCCGCCGGCGCGGGCGCGGGCGATGCCGACGCTCATCCGCGGCCGGACCTCCCCGCCGTCCACCGGCACGGGGGCGCCGGCGGCCTCCTCGACCCGGGCGACGACCCGCTCGGCGTCGCCGGCGTCCTCGAGCAGGATCGCGAACTCGTCCCCGCCGAGGCGGGCGACGCAGTCGGCCGCGCGCACCTGCGCCGCGAGCCGCTGGGCGACGGCGCGCAGCACCCGGTCGCCCGCGGCGTGCCCGTGCACGTCGTTGACCTGCTTGAACCCGTCGAGGTCGCAGAACAGCACGGCGACCTCGGTCGAGCTGCGCTCGGCCCGCGCCAGGGCGGCGGTGACCCGGTCGAGGAACAGCGCCCGGTCGGCCAGGCCGGTCAGGGTGTCGTGCTGGGAGTCGTAGCGCGCCTGCCGGTGCTGCTGCGACACCTCGGCGAGCAGCGCGCGGTTGTCGGCGAGCGCGACCAGCTGGCGCAGCAGCACCAGGACGATGACCGAGCCGGCGAGCGCGGACTCCGCACCGGTCCAGGGCGAGTCGGAGCCGAGCCGCGCGAGCAGCACGCCCGAGGCCCCGAGCACGGGGAGGTAGGGCAGCAGGATGGTCCACCAGGACGGCACCTCGGGCACCGCGGTGCGCCGCGGCTGCTGCGCGCCCGTGCGCGGGTGGGCCAGGCTCGCCGCGACCGCGACACCGAGGAAGCCGAGCACCCAGCCGACGTCGAAGACCTGCCCGGACGCGTACTCGGACGCCGAGGTGACGACGACGTAGCCGAGGTCGGCCACGGTGAAGCTGGCGGTACCGAGCACCACCGGCACCAGCACGCGGCGGTGCCCCGGGCCGACGACGGGCAGCAGCAGCACGAGCATGGTCAGCAGCACGACGTCGGTGAGGACGTAGGTGGTCGTCACGACCACCCCGGCGACGTCGCCGCCGCCGGCGGCCCACAGGTGCCGCAGGCTCAGCGCCCAGACGACGAAGACGAGGGACGACCCGATCACCAGGCCGTCGAGCAGGCTGCGCAGGTTCTGCGCGCGGGAGCGCTCGACGTCCGGGAGCAGCCAGATCGCCGCGGCGGCGAGCAGCGGGTAGAGCAGGAAGGCCACGTCGGCGACCGACGGGACGGGGACGGTGACCTGCCCGACCAGCTCGTACCAGGTGAACACGCTCTGCCCGACGCCCCAGGACAGGGCGCCCGCGCCGTAGAGGCGCCACGCGCGGCGGTGGCGCGGCTCGGCCTGGCGCCGGGCGGAGTCGAGGCAGACCGCGGCGGCGGCGAGCGGGACGAGGATCTGGGTCCAGTTGCTGACCACGCCGACCAGCGGCGAGCCGACCGCGGACAGCACGACGACGGCCGCGGCGAAGGCCACGGCCACGGCTGCTGCTGCGCCCACGACGAGGCGCTGCACGGCGGTCATGCCCCTGATCATCGGCACGCAGGGCCCCCGGATTGACTCCTGGGGACCCGCGACCTGCGCACGTGTCAGGCGGAGGGCGGGTCGTCCGTCCCGCCCGGGTCCGCCGCGAGCGCCCGCGACAGCAGCACGACCTCGTGCCCGGGGCCTCCGAGGCGGCCGACCTCCTCGAAGCCGCGGCGGGCGTGGAAGCGCAGCGACCGCTCGTTCGGCGGGTCGGAGTTCACCTCGAGCACGAGCCGGCCGCGGGGGCGGGCGGCGTCCTCGAGCAGGTCGTAGGCGTGGTGGGCGGCGCCGGTGCCCCGGTGCGCGGGCTCGAGCACGACCCGGTCGAGGTAGTGGAACCGCGTCCCGAACCGCGCGGCGTACCACCGGTAGTTCTCGGAGTCGTACGCCGAGCCCGGCCCGAACGTGATGACGAACCCGGCGGGGTCGCCGTCGACCTCGATCACGTCCACGCGCCCGCCCCAGCCCTGCAGGGCGGTCAGCCGGGCGTCGTCGAGCGGCGCGAGCAGCTCGACGTGCTCGGCGTTGAGCCGCAGCACGAGGGCGCGGTCGTCCGGGCCGGCCGGGCGCAGGGAGACGTGCACGGCACGGAGCCTGCCACCCCGTCGTCCCTCGGAACAGGCGGACCCGGCCCGCGCGGGCGAGGATGGGCACCACGGGACCGCCCGGGTCCCGCCGAGGAGGCATCCGTGTCCGACACCCCGTACGAGGCGTCCCGCTCCTTCCGCGACCCAGCCGAGCACGGCCCGGCCGAGAGCGACGTCGAGGACGACGACGCGCAGGTCGCACCCGACGCCGACGCGGAGGCGGTGGGGCGGGTCCAGGGGCAGGACGAGGGCTACGCCGAGGAGCAGGGCGCGGAGGTGCGCGCCCGCGCGGAGGACGGCTGAGAGCCGGGAGGTCGCGGACGTCGATCCGGCTCCCTCCCGCGCGTCACCACGGTGAGGCAGGCTGAGCCGCAGCCGGCCGGACGAGGAGGACGCACGGTGACCACGACCTACGCGGTGCTGCTGCCCGGGGACGAACGCCCCTGGGCGCAGGCCGACGACGAGACGCGTGCCCGGGTCTACGCCCGGCACGAGGAGTTCGCCCGCCTGCTGCACGAGCGGGGCCACCGGGTCGTCGGGGGCGCCGAGCTCGCGCCCTCGAGCACCGCCCGCACGGTGCGGGGCGCGCGCGGGTCGGTGACCGTCACCGAGGGCCCCTACGCCGAGACCGTCGAGCAGCTCACCGGCTTCTACCTGGTCGCGAGCGACGACCTCGACGACCTGCTCGACCTGTGCGGGCTGCTGACCGGCGACGACGCCGTCGAGGTGCGGGCGGTGCTGCCGGGGCCGGACGCCGGCACGACCGACGGGGAGGGGACGCGATGAGGTACGTGGTGCTCATGTACGGGGACGAGTCGGTGTGGGCGGAGGCCGACGAGGCGGGGATGCAGGAGACCATCGACCGGCACAACCGGTTCTCCGAGGTCGTGCGCGACCACCCCGCGCTGACGATGCTCGGGGGCGAGGCGCTGCAGACCGCCGACACGGCGACGACGGTGCGCCACGACGCCGACGGCCGCCGGGTGCTCACCGACGGCCCGTTCGCGGAGGCGGTCGAGCAGCTCGGCGGGTACTACGTGGTCGAGTCGCCGGACCTCGACACGCTGCTCGACGCGGTCGACGAGCTGCCCCTCTACTACGCGCTCGAGATCCGGGCGATCGACGAGAACGTCCCCGGCTGAGCGGGGTGGACGACGCGACCGGTGCCGCGACGGGCGCGCTCGAGCGCGCCCACCGCGAGCACTGGTCGCCGCTGATGGCGCTGCTGGTGGGCCGGTTCCGCCGCGTCGCGCTGGCCGAGGACGCCCTCGCCGACGCCTTCGAGCGGGCGGCGCAGCACTGGCCGGACGACGGCGTGCCGACCAACCCCGCCGCCTGGCTGCACACCGCGGCGCGGCGACGCGCCCTCGACGTGCTGCGCTCGGAGGCCGTCCGCACCCGGACCGTGCCGCTGCTGGTGGTCGAGGAGGACCTGCGGTCGCAGGCGGCCGACCGCGCGGAGGCCAGGGCCAGGGAGGAGGTGGAGGACGTGCTCGACCCGGCGCACGTGCGCGACGACGTGCTGCGGCTGCTGTTCCTGTGCTGCCACCCCGCGCTCTCGCTCGAGGCGCGGGCGGCGCTGACGCTGCGGCTCGTGCTCGGCCTGCCCACCCCGCAGGTGGCCCGGCTGTTCCTGGTGAGCGAGCCGACGATGGCCGCTCGTCTGACCCGGGCCCGCAAGAAGCTCGCCGCAGCCGGCATCGCGCTGCGGCTGCCCGGCCCGGACGCCCTCGACGAGCGGGTGGAGGGGGTCACCCGGGTCGTGTACCTCGCGTTCACCGCGGGCTACGCGCCGGGCGACGGCCCCGACCCGGTGCGTTCCGCTGCGGCGGGTGAGGCGGTGCGTCTCGGACGCCTGCTCGACGACCTCCTGCCCGGGCGCGCCGATGTGCGGAACCTGCTGGCGCTCATGCTGTTCCAGCACTCCCGTCGCGACGCCCGGGTGGACGCCGACGGCTCCCTGGTGCTGCTGCCCGACCAGGACCGGCGGCGCTGGCGCCTGGACGAGGTCGACGAGGCGGTGGGCCTGCTGCGCGGCGGGCCGGCGCCGACCACGCGGTGGGGCGCCGAGCTCGAGCTGCAGGCCCTGGTGGCGGCCGCCCACGCCACCGCACCGTCGTCCGACCGCACCGACTGGCCGCTGGTCGCCCGCCTGTACGGACGCCTGGAGGAGCTGACGGGCTCGCCCGTCGTGCGGCTGAACCGGGCGGTCGCGGTCGCCGAGACCGACGGCCCGCGAGCGGGTCTCGCGGTGCTGGACGGTCTCGACGACGCACTGGGCGCCAGCCACCGGCTCGCCGCCGTGCGCGCCGAGCTGCTGCTGCGCGCCGGTGCGCACGACGAGGCCGTGGTCGCGTTCGACCGGGCGATCGCCCTGTGCGGCAACGGGTCCGAGCTACGGCACCTTCGTGGGCGACGTCTCCTCGCGGGCGACGGCAGGAGCGCGTGACGGCCGGCCGATGACCACCGCTGCGGCGAGCACCACGGCCGCGCCCACCAGCTGCGGCCAGGCCAGGCGCTCGTGCAGGAACGTGACGCCGAGCGCGACGGCGACCACCGGGATCAGGTAGGTCACGGTCGTCGCGACGGTCGGTCCCGCGGCGCGGACGACGTCGTACTGCAGGTTCTGCGCCAGACCGGTGCCGACGAGTCCGAGCACCAGCACCGCCACCAGCGCCCACAGGTGCGCCTGACCGGCGTCCGGGGCGTCCGACGCCCGGAAGGAGAACGGGGTGGCGACCTCGCCCCCGCGCACCGCCCACCAGACCAGCGCGACGACGGTCATCTGCACCATGGCGGTGGTCATCATCGAGGCCGGCATCTGCAGCCCGCCGAGGTCGTCGTCGGCCAGGTAGCGCTTCACCCACGTCCACCCGAGGCCGTAGCTCGCGCCGGCGACGAGCGTCATCGCGAAACCGAGCAGGTCGGGGCGCCCGTCGAGCTGCCACGGCTGCATCACCACGACGACGCCGAGCAGGCCGAGCGCGACCGCCGCGACCTTCGACCACGGCAGCCGCGCCGCGGGCAGGAGCAGCAGGCCGAACAGGATCGAGGCCATCGGCGTGGTCGCGTTGCCGATGCCCGCGAGGGCGGACGAGATCCGTTCCTCCGCAGCGGCGAACAGGGTGAAGGGCAGGGTGGCGAGGAAGAACCCCGCGACCGACAGGTGCCCCCACACCCGCCGCGAGCGCGGCAGCCCCCGGCCGGTCGCGAGCAGCAGGAGCAGCAGCACGGCGCCGCCGGTGAGCACGCGGTACCAGGAGATCTGGACGGCCTCGAGCGACCCGAGGCCGATCTTCATCAGCAGGAACGACGAGCCCCAGATCAGGCTGAGCAGCACGAACTTCACCTGCCACGGCACCCGGGCGGCCGGCACCGCGGCGGCCACCGGTGCGGTCGCCGCGCTCACGCGAGCTCCGCGTCGACGAGGCGCCGCACCGACGCGGGGACGGGCGCGTCGGCGGGCACCCACGGCGCCGGCTCGGGCTCCCCCGCGACCAGGCGGAACGGCACCGTGCCGCACCACGCGTCGGTCGGTTCGTCCGGCACGCCGGGGCCGCCGGTGCGCACCTTCACCGTCCAGCCGCCGTCGTCGATCGGCAGCGCGACGCACAGCGTCGCGCGGGTCTCCTTGCGGTTCATCGGCCGCACCTCGGCCGTGCGACCCGGCACCAGCCGGTCGGACAGCCGCTCGAGGGCGTCCCACTGCTCGTCGTCGGCGAGCGGGGTGAGCCGGCCGCGGACGACCGCCGAGCGGTAGTTGGCGGACGACTCGAACGTGGTGTGCGCGACCACCATCCCGTCGACGGCCAGCACGCTGAGCACGGCTGGGGCGCCGCTCGCCACCTGCCGCAGCGCCCCGGCCCCCGTCGAGCCGTGCAACAGCACGCGGTCGCCGTCGCGCGCGAACAGCATCGGGACGGCCCACGGCTCGCCGTCGACGACGGTGCACAGGGTGCCCGCGAGCACGGTGTCGAGGACGTGGTCGAGCAGCGCGCGGTCGGCGGGCGAGCGCTCGGGCTTGCGGCGCACGGCGGTGGGGACGCCGCGGGTGGGGGCAGGGCTGGTCACGGTCCCAGGCAACTGGATAGTGGTAGCCCGCGACAGGTCCACAAACACCGTTTCACCACGACCACTTCGCCGGTACCGTCGGGTCGTGGCCCGCACCGCCCGCGCGATCGACCTGCCCATCGGCCTGGCCGACTCCCCCGCCCCGCTCCGGCACCGCATCGGCGACGCCCTGGTCGCCCAGATCCGCTCCGGCGCACTGCGTCCGGGCGACCCGCTGCCCACGACCCGGGCGTTGGCCACGCACCTGGGCGTCGCCCGCTCCGCGGTCGTCCAGGCCTACGACGAGCTGCTGGCGGCGGGGTTCACCCGGGCGCAGCAGGGGTCGGGGACGTTCGTCGCGCCCGGCGCCGACCGCGCGGCGCAGGCCGGGGCGGTGGCGCACGTGCGGGA
The DNA here is from genome assembly GCF_054777815.1 of Angustibacter speluncae. Classification (NCBI taxonomy): domain Bacteria; kingdom Bacillati; phylum Actinomycetota; class Actinomycetes; order Kineosporiales; family Kineosporiaceae; genus Angustibacter; species Angustibacter speluncae. Next base: position 7,618 of record NZ_BAAHAF010000007.1, read on the forward strand.
GGCGCCGGCGGGCACGGCGCC
>NZ_BAAHAF010000008.1:0-19898 GCF_054777815.1 Angustibacter speluncae
GGCCGAGCCGCCGCTGACCGCCCCGTCCACCGCTCCCGACGGGTCGTCGTGGGGTGCCGCCGCCCCGGCCGGTCCGCCGCACGGCGGCGGGCAGGTCCGCGACCTCGACACCCACCGCCGGCGCCGGCGCCGTGCCACCACCTGGTTCGCGGCGGCCGCGAGCGTGGCCGTCGTGGCCGTCGGCGGCAGCCTGCTGCTGCCCGGTCTGCTCGAGCGGTCCGGCGACAGCGCCACGGGTGCGGCCGAGGACTCCGGCGTCGGCGGCGCGCCACCGCCGGCCGCCCAGCCCTCGGTCGACCCGTCCGACGTCGACCGGGGCGGGGGCTCCTCCGTCCAGGGCGGCGGCGGGGTCGTCGACCTGAGCGGCACCGACTACTCGGCCTCCTCCCTGCCCCGACAGGCCGCGGCCCTGCTCGCCGCGGCGCCCGACGACGGCGGGCAGGAGCTGTCCGAGGCGCCCGACGCCGACGCGGCGCTCGAGCGGCTCCGGGCGCTGCCCGACTGCCTCACCGCGCTCGGGTTCGGCTCGCTCACCCGGGCGGTCGACCTGGCCACCTACGAGGGCGAGCCCGCCACCGTGGTCGTGCTCGACGAGCCGGGCGACGACCTGGTCGTCGTGGTGCCCGCCGCCTGCGGGGCCGGCGACGACCGCCTGCTCGACTCCGCGCCGCTCCCCTGACGTCCCGACCCGGGGGCCCGGACGCCCCCGCGGGGCGGCGGGTGCGGGGAACACCGGGCGCCTACCATCGGTTGACCACGACGCACCGCGCGGACCCCGCGCGGACGCACCCGTCCCCGACCCGAGGCAGGCAGACCACCCGTGAGCACCGCACCCGGCACCACGTCCGCGCCCGAGCAGCAGCCCGTGCACCAGGTCGTCGTCGTGGGGTCCGGACCCGCCGGGTACACCGCCGCCGTCTACGCGGCGCGGGCCGACCTGTCGCCCGTCGTGATCGCGGGCTCGGTCACCTCCGGCGGCGCGCTGATGAACACCACCGAGGTCGAGAACTACCCCGGGTTCCCGAACGGCCTGATGGGCCCCGACCTGATGGACGCGATGCGCCAGCAGGCCGAGCGCTTCGGCGCCCGGATCGAGTACGACGACGTCGTGGAGCTCGACCTGGCCGCCGACCCCAAGCGGCTGGTCACCGGCGGCGGGCAGACCTACCTGGCCCGCACCGTCGTGCTGGCCACCGGGTCGGCGTACCGCGAGATCGGCCTCGAGAACGAGAAGCGGCTCTCCGGCCGCGGCGTCTCGTGGTGCGCCACCTGCGACGGCTTCTTCTTCAAGGAGCAGGACATCGTCGTGGTGGGCGGCGGCGACTCGGCGATGGAGGAGGCCACCTTCCTCACCCGGTTCGCGCGGTCGGTCACGATCGTGCACCGGCGCGAGGAGCTGCGGGCGTCCAAGATCATGCAGGACCGCGCCTTCGCCGACCCGAAGATCTCCTTCGCCTGGAACAGCGAGGTCGTCGACGTGCTCGGCGAGGAGAAGGTCACCGGCGTGCGCCTGCGCGACACCGTCACCGGCGAGGAGCGCGACCACCCGGCCACCGGCCTGTTCGTCGCGATCGGCCACGACCCGCGGGTCGAGCTGTTCGCCGACCAGGTCGACCTGACCGCCGAGGGCTTCGTGGCGGTCGACGGCCGCTCCTCGCGCACGAACCTGCCCGGCGTGTTCGCCTGCGGCGACGTCGTCGACCACGAGTACATGCAGGCGATCACCGCCGCCGGCTCCGGCTGCGTCGCGGCGCTCGACGCCGAGCGGTACCTCGCGGCGCTCGACGACGACCCCGTCCCCGCCCGCGAGGAGCAGGTCGTCGGCGCGGTCTGAGGCACCGTCGGACCCGTCCGGCACGATTCCCCGCAAGCACCCAGCACGTCCCGCCAGCACCACCCACCCGCACGACCGACCGCTCCGGAGGACCCCCATGGCCGAGAACATCAAGGACGTCACCGACGCCACCTTCGACTCCGAGGTGCTGCAGGCCAGCGGCCCCGTGCTCGTCGACTTCTGGGCGCCGTGGTGCGGCCCGTGCCGCCAGGTCTCCCCGATCCTGGAGGAGCTGGCCGCCGAGCACGGCGACAACCTCACCGTGGTGAAGGTGAACAGCGACGAGAACCCCGGCGTCGTCGGCCGCTACGGCATCCTGTCGCTGCCCACGCTCAGCGTGTACTCCGGCGGCGAGGTCGTGAAGCAGATCGTGGGCGCCCGGCCGAAGCCGGTCCTGGTCCGCGAGCTCGCCGACTTCCTCGGCTGAGCACGAGCGGGCGACGCCGGCACCCGGCGTCTGGTAGGCAAGCGCGGTGACCCACGTGCTGCGTCCCGGCGACCGCGGACCCCGCGTGCTCGCCGTGCGCGTCCGCCTCGCCGAGCTCGGCGTGCCCACCCGCGACGACGACCAGCAGGACGTCTTCGACCCCGGGCTCGAGCGCGCCGTCCGGGGCTTCCAGCAGACCCGGGGGCTCGTCGCCGACGGCCTGGTCGGCCCCGACACCGCTCGCGAGCTCGAGGCGGCCCGCTGGCGGCTGGGCGACCGCATCCTGCGGTTCGTGCCCGGCCACCTGCAGCACGGCGACGACGTGCAGCAGCTCCAGCGCGAGCTGGCGCGGCTCGGCGTGCTCGCCGGCCGAGCCGACGGCCTGTTCGGGCCCGACACCGAGCGTGGCGTGCGCGAGCTGCAGCGCGGGGTCGGCCTCGTCCCCGACGGCACCTGCGGGCCCGACACGCTGCGCGCCCTGGCCCGGCTGAGCCGGTCGGTGTCCGGCGGCAACGTGGCCGCGCTGCGCGAGGGCGAGCGGCTGCGGGCCACCGGCCCGAGCCTGGTCGGACGGGTCGTGGTGATCGACCCCGGGCACGGCGGCGACGACACCGGCGTCACGGGCCACGGCCTGGCCGAGGCCGACGTCGTGCTCGACGTCGCCCGTCGGCTCGAGGGACGCCTGGCCGCCACCGGCGTCACCGCCGTCCTCACCCGGGGCGAGCTGCAGGACCCCAGCAACAGCGAGCGGGCCGCGCTGGCCCGCCGGGTCTCGGCCGACGTGGTCGTCTCGCTGCACTGCGACCGCGACGAGCGCGGCCGCGGGGAGGGCGTGGCGACCCACTACTGGGGTGGACGCGACGCCCTCAGCGCCTCACCCACCGGGCAGCGGCTCGCCGAGCTGGTGCAGCGCGAGGTCGTGGCGCGCACCGGCCTGGTCGACTGCCGTGCCCACCCGCGCACCTGGGAGCTGCTGCAGGTCACCTCGATGCCGGCGGTCTGGGTCGAGCTCGGCTACCTCAGCCACCCGGGCGACGCCGAGCGGCTCGGCTCGCCGGCGTTCCGCGACACCTGCGCCGAGGGTCTGCTCGCCGCCGTGCAGCGGCTGTTCCTGCCCGAGCAGCAGGACTGGTCGACCGGCAGCCTGCACCTCGACGACGTGCTCGCGATGGTCGACGCGTCCGCGCGCACCTGACCGGCTCGTCGCCACCGGCCGGGGCGGTCAGCCGGACGCGAGCGCCGGCACCTTCACGGTGCCGAGGATGCGCTCCAGCGCGTGCTCGACGTCCTCGCGCCACGACAGGGCCGTGCGCAGGTCGAGCCGCAGCCGCGGCGTGCTGCGGTGCGGCCGCACCGTCTTGAAGCCCACCGCGAGCAGCAGGTCGGCCGGCACCAGGCACGGGTGCGACGACGTGCGGGTGCCGCCGAGGCCGTGCTCGGTCGCGTCCGTCGTCCCGAACGCCTCGATCGCGCGGACGCCGCGGCGGGTGAGGTCCTTGGCGGCACCCTGCACCAGCATCCGGGCGATGCCGCCGCCGCGGTGCACCGGTTGCACGCCCCCCGTCATGAGCAGCACCGCGTCGGCGCCCACGGGCGAGGTCGGGAAGCCGCCGGCGCGCGGCACGAACTGCGGCGGGGCGTAGGTGACGAACCCGACCGGCTCGTCGTCGACGTAGGCCAGCCGCCCGCAGCTGCCCCACTCCAGCAGCACCGCCGACAGCCACGACTCCTTCTCCAGGTCGGTGCCGCCGGCGCGCTCGGCCGCCCTTGCCGCGACCGGGTCGAGCTCCCACACCACGCACGAGCGGCACGGCGCCGGCAGGTCGCCGACGGTGTCGAGGGTGAGGGCGGCGAGCCGACGGCTCACGGGCCCTCGTCCCAGCCGCCGACCTCGCTCGCGTCGTCGTCGAGGCGGCGCGGACGCAGGAGGGCGAGGACGAAGGCGACCACAGCGCCCGCGGCGAGTCCCAGCAGGATGGGTCGCAGCACCGTCATGACACACTCCAGGAGGCGCGAGGAGCCGGTCGCCCGAGGACCGGCGAGGCCCATCCTAGGACGAGCGGCGAGGCGAGCAGGAGGACAGGCAGTGGATCCGCAGCAGCCGGTGCCCGGCGGCGGCACCACCCTCGACCCCTGGGTCGGACGCTACGCGGCCCGCACCCGGGGCATGTCGGCCTCCCAGATCCGCGCCCTGTTCGCGGTGGCCAGCCGGCCCGAGGTGGTCTCGCTCGCCGGCGGCATGCCGAACCTGGCCGCGCTCCCCCTCGACGCCGTCGCGCAGGTGGTGCACGACCTCGTCGCCGAGGCCGGCACGACCGCCCTCCAGTACGGCTCGGGGCAGGGCGATCCCGCGCTGCGGGAGGCGATCTGCGAGGTGATGGCCGAGGAGGGCGTGCACGCCCACGCCGACGACGTCGTCGTCACCACCGGCTCGCAGCAGGCGCTCGACCTGGTCACCCGCGTGTTCTGCGACCCGGGTGACGTCGTGGTCGCCGAGGCGCCGAGCTACGTCGGTGCGCTCGGGGTGTTCCGGGCGTACCAGGCCGAGGTCGTGCACAGCCCGATGGACGACGACGGGCTCGACCCGGTGGCGCTCGACGCGACCCTCACCGCGCTGGCGGCGGCGGGCCGGACCGTGAAGCTGGTCTACACCGTCCCGAACTTCCACAACCCGGCCGGCGTCACGCTGTCGGCCGCCCGGCGTCCGCAGGTGCTCGAGGTGGCGCGCCGCCACGGCGTGCTCGTGCTCGAGGACAACCCCTACGGGCTGCTGGGGTTCGACGCCGACCCGCTGCCCGCCATGCGCTCGCTCGACACCGACGGCGTCGTCTACCTCGGGTCGTTCTCCAAGACGTTCGCGCCGGGGCTGCGGGTGGGCTGGGCGGTGGCGCCGCACGCCGTCCGCGACAAGCTCGTGCTGGCGACCGAGTCGGCGATCCTGTGCCCGTCGGCGTTCTCGCAGATGGCGATCCAGCGCTACCTGGCCGGCCACGACTGGCGGCACCAGGTGAAGCTGTACCGCGAGGTCTACCGCGAGCGGCGCGACGCGATGCTCGGCGCGCTCGCCACGCACCTGCCCGGTGCGTCGTGGACCGTGCCCGCCGGCGGGTTCTACGTCTGGGCCCGGCTGCCCGACGGTCTCGACGCCCAGGCGATGCTCCCCCGCGCGGTGACCGCGCGGGTCGCGTACGTGCCGGGGACGGCTTTCTACGCCGACGACCCCGGTCTCGACGGCGCCCCTGCGGCCGACCGCGGGGAGCAGCACCTGCGGCTGTCGTACTGCTACCCGACGCCCGAGCGCATCGTCGAGGGCGTGCGTCGTCTGGCCGGCGTGGTCGACGCCGAGCTCGAGCTGCTCGAGACGTTCGGTACCACCCACGGCGCCACGGGTGGCCGTGAGGTCCGTTCTCCCGCACCGGATCTGGCATGAGCGAGCCGAAGGTCCTCGTCCTGGCGGGCGGGCTGTCGCACGAGCGCGAGGTCTCGTTGCGCAGCGGACGGCGGGTGAGCGACGCGCTGCGCGAGAGCGGGTGCGAGGTGGTCGAGAGCGACCTCGACGCCCACCTGCTGGCCCGGGTCGCCGAGGAGGCGCCCGACCTGGTGTGGCCGCTGCTGCACGGCGCGAGCGGCGAGGACGGCTCGGTGCGCGACGTGCTCGACGTCGTCGGCGTCCCGTACGTCGGCGCCGACGCCGCCGCGTGCCGGCGCGCCTTCGACAAGCCCACCGCGAACGACCTGGTCGCGGCCACCGGCATCGCCGTCCCGGCGTCGGTGTCGTTGCCGCACAGCCTGTTCCGCGAGCTCGGCGCCGGCGTGGTGCTCGACGCGCTGGTCGGCCGGCTCGGGCTGCCGCTCGCGGTGAAGCCGACCCGCGGCGGCTCCGCGCTCGGCGTGACGGTGTGCGACGACCGCGCCGACCTGCCGCGGGCGATGGTCGACTGCTTCGCCTACGGCGACACCGCGCTGGTGCAGCGGGCGGTGCGCGGACGTGAGATCGCGGTCTCGGTGGTCGACACCGGCGACGGACCGGGCGCGCTGCCGCCGGTCGAGATCGTCCCGGCGGGAGCGGCCTACGACTACCAGGCCCGCTACACCGCCGGTGCCACCGAGTACTTCGCGCCGGCGCGGCTCGGCACCGCGCTGCTCGAGCGGGTCGAGCAGGTCGCCGTGCAGGTGCACCGGGCGCTCGGGCTGCGTGACGTCTCGCGCACCGACCTGGTCGTCGCGGACGAGTCCGGCGACGCCGAGGTGTGGTTCCTCGAGGTCAACGTGGCACCTGGCATGACCGAGACCTCGCTGCTGCCGCAGGCGGTCTCGGCGTCCGGGCGCGACCTGCCCGTGGTCTGCCGCGGCGTGGTCGACGCCGCACTCACCCGCGCCCGAGGCTGAGTCGCGCTGAGATCACCTGCGTCGCAGGCGATCTCGCGCCTCAGTCGCGGAACAGACCCTTCTCGTCCGGCGCCATGACGCCGAGGATGCGGTTGAGGTCCTCCACCGACGCGAAGTCGATCGTGACCCGACCCTTCTTCGCGCCGAGCGCGATCTTCACCGAGGTGTCGAACCGGTCGCCGAGGCGCGAGGCCAGGTGGTCGAGCGCCTCGTGCCGCGAGCCGGCGGTGGCGCGACGGCGCTTCGGGGCCGGCTCGGCGTCGCCGCCGAGCGCGACGACCTCCTCGGTGGCGCGCACCGACAGGCCCTCGGCCACGATCCGCTGGGCGAGCCGCTCCATCGCGGCGCCGTCGGCGAGGCCGAGCAGCGCCCGGGCGTGCCCGGCCGAGAGCACGCCGGCGCCGACCCGGCGCTGCACCAGCGCCGGCAGGTTCAGCAGCCGGATGGTGTTGGAGATCTGCGGGCGGGAGCGGCCGATCCGGGTGGCGAGCTCGTCGTGGGTGCAGCCGAAGTCCTCGAGCAGCTGCGCGTAGGCGGCCGCCTCCTCCAACGGGTTCAGCTGGCTGCGGTGCAGGTTCTCCAGCAGCGCGTCGCGCAGCAGGTCGTCGTCGTGGGTCTCGCGGACGATCGCCGGGATGCGCTCGAGCCCCGCCTCGGTGCTGGCCCGCCAGCGGCGCTCGCCCATGACGAGCTCGTAGCGCGGGCTGCCGTCGTCGGCCGGGGCGACCTGGCGCACGACGACCGGCTGCAGCACGCCGATCTCCCTGACCGAGTGCACCAGCTCGGCCAGCGCGTCCTCGTCGAACACGGTGCGCGGCTGGCGCGGGTTCGGCACCACCTGCGCGAGCGGCAGCTCGGCGAACCGCGCACCGGGCACGGGGAGCAGCTCGTCCTCGGCCGCAGCGGCGCTGCCGGCCCCGGCCTCGGTGGGCGGTGCCGCGTCCGCCGGCGGCTCGGCGACCGTGGTGGACGACGTCGGCTGCGCGGATGCCCCGGGGAAGAACACGTCGACCGGGCGCTCGCCCGCCGGGCGCTCACCGCTCGGGATCAGCGCGCCGAGCCCTCGTCCGAGGCCACGCTTCTTCTCGCTCACGACTGCTCCTCCGTGGGGGTCTGCTCGGGGTCCGCCGGTGCCGCGCCGCGCTCGGCGAGCTCGCGGGCGGCGGACAGGTACGACAGCGCGCCGCTGCTGCCGGGGTCGTACGTCATCACGGTCTGGGCGTGGCTCGGTGCCTCCGAGATGCGCACCGACCGCGGGACGGTGGTGCGCAGCACGATCTGCGGGAAGTGGGTGCGCACCTCCTCGGCCACCTCGGCGGCCAGCCGGGTGCGACCGTCGAACATCGTGAGCAGGATCGTCGAGACCTGCAGCTCGGGGTTGAGGTGCGCCTTGATCAGCTCGATGTTCTTCAGCAGCTGGCTCAGGCCCTCGAGCGCGTAGTACTCGCACTGGATCGGGATGAGCACCTCCTGCGCCGCGGAGAAGGCGTTCACCGTGAGCAGCCCCAGGCTCGGCGGGCAGTCGACGAGCACGTAGTCGAGCCGCGGCAGGCCCTGCGCCTCGCGGTGCGCGAGGTAGGCCTGCAGCGCGGTGCGCAGCCGGGTCTCGCGGGCGACCATCGGCACCAGCTCGATCTCCGCCCCGGCCAGGTCGATGGTGGCGGGCGCGCACCACAGCTGCTCGACGTCGGGGCACTGCTGCACCACGTCGGCCAGCGGCAGCCCCTCGACCAGCACCTCGTACAGCCCGGCGATGCCGGCGTGGTGGTCGATGCCGAGCGCAGTGGAGGCGTTGCCCTGGGGGTCGTTGTCGAGCACGAGGACGTGCAGGCCGGACTGGGCGAGGGCGGCGGCGAGGTTCACCGTGGTGGTGGTCTTGCCGACGCCACCCTTCTGGTTCGCGACCGTGAGCACCCGGGTCCGGGTGGGCGGCGGGAACCGGCGGCCCTGCAGCGCGATCCGTCGGCGGGCGTTCTCCGCGATCTCCTGCGCCAGCGGGGTGGTGTCATCCATCTCCGGGATCGACGACGCCAGCTCGGCGCGCTCCTGCTCCGTCGGCTCGGTTCCACGTGGAACATCCGGCAGCGGGTCCGTCAGCGGGTCGGCGAGGGCGTCCATGGGCGACGGCACGGTTCCACGTGGAACCGACACCTGGCGGGAGCCCGCGAGGCCCTGCCACCCGACCGGGGTGGGCGTGGGGGCGGCCGCGACGACCGGCCAGCCCAGGCCGGTGGTCACCGCGTCGGCGGTGAGGTCGCTCAGCACGTGCACGTCCTCCTGGTGGGTCACGGGCGCCGCCGCTGCGGGCCGGTGGTCAGCCTAACGACGGTGGTGGGCTGCTCCAGGACGGCCTCCCCGCACCGGACCACCTCGTGCCCGACGACGCCGAGCCGGCGGAACGCCTTCGACGCCGCGGCGACCTCGTCCGCCGCGCTGCGGCCCTTGATCGCCAGCACCTGGCCACCGGGGACGGTCAGCGGCACGGTCCAGCGCGCCAGCTTGTCCAGGGCGGCGACCGCCCGCGCGGTGACGACGTCGGTGGCGTGCGTCCCCCGCACCTCCTCGGCCCGCGCCCGCACCACCTCGACGTCCAACCCCAGGTCGTCGACCACCATCGACAGCCACGCCGTCCGCCGCTCCAGCGGCTCGACCAGGATGACCCTCAGGTCCGGCCGCGCGATCGCGACCGCCAGCCCCGGCAGCCCCGCACCGCTCCCCACGTCGAGGACGGAAGCCCCCTGCGCCACCAGCTCGCCCAGCACCGCGCAGTTCAGCACGTGCCGCGTCCACAGCCGCGGCACCTCCCGCGGCCCGATCAGCCCCCACTCCACCCCGGTGCTCGCCAGGTGCCCCACGAACCGTGTCGCCAACTCACCCCGCCCAGCAAAGACGGCGTCGACCACCACCGCGTCGACGACCTCGATCTGGGCGAGCGAATGGGGATCAGATGCGTCAGACACCAGTACCTCCTTCAGGCTCCCTGTGATGGACGGGGGACGGTGCGGGTCGGCGCGGTGGTTGTGTCTGTTCCACGTGAAACGAGCGGGAACGTGAGGTGACCGCGGGTGCGAGCCCGCTTTCGCAGACGTCAGACGAAGTCAGTCAAGAAAGCGGGCGAGCCCCGCGGTCACCGGAGGCAACCAGCGGGGCTCGTTCCACGTGAAACAGGACGTCAGGCGGGAAGGACGACCACGTGCCGTCCCGCGTCCTCACCTTCGGACTCGGACCGCAGACCCGCAGCGGCGACCACGTCGTGCACGACCTTGCGTTCGAACGGGGTCATCGGCTCCAGGCTGAGCCGCTCGCCGCTCTCCTTGACGGTGTCGACCGCGCGGGACGCCACCTGCTCGAGCTGGCTGCGGCGGTCGGCCCGGTGGCCGGCGACGTCGAGCATCAGCCGGGTGCGCTCGCCGGTGCGGGCCTGGACGGCGAGCCGGGTGAGCTCCTGCAGCGCGTCGAGCACCTCGCCGTCACGGCCGACGAGGCGCTTGAGCGCGCGCTCGGAGCCGGGGTCGGCGACCACGGAGACGGCGGCGCGGCCGTTCTCGACGTCGATGTCGATGTCGCCGTCGAGGTCGAGGATGTCGAGCAGCTCCTCGAGGTAGTCGGCGGCGACGTCGCCCTCCTCCTCGAGGCGCTGGACGCCGGTACCGCGGGCAGCGGGGGTGGCCGCGGTGTCGTCGCCGGACTCCTCGGCCGGGGCCGCGACGTCGTCGGTCGTCGCCGCGGGGGCGTCGACGGCGTCCGCCTGGTCGGTGGGGGTGGCGTCGGCCGGCGCGGTGTCGGCCTGGGGCGTGGTGTCGGTCATCGGTTCTCCTGGACGGGTCGGGCCGGGTGCCGGGGCACGCCGGGTCCGGGGTGGGGTCGAGGGGGCGGGCTCAGCCGGAGGCGCGGGCGCCAGCCGCGTCGTCGTCGTCGTCGTCACCGGCGGCTGCCTGCGCGGGACGGGCCGGTCCCTTGCGCTGGCGGTCCTTGCGCTTGGGCTGCACGCGCTGGCCGACCGGCTTGGCCGGCTCGTCGTCCTTCGCCAGGCTCGGGGTGCCCGGGACGGGCTTGCCCTTGCGGGCGAGCCGCTCGTTGCGGGCGATCTCGGCCGGGGAGCCGGGCGCGGGGCGACGGGCGATCACGTAGAGCTGCTGACCCATCGACCAGAAGTTGGTGGTGAGCCAGTAGATGAGGACGCCGATCGGGAAGTTCACGCCGGTGACGGCGAAGACCAGCGGCAGGACGTAGAGCAGCACCTTCTGCTGCTGCATGAAGGGGTTGCCCTCCATCGCGGCCGCGGGCATGTTCTTGGTCATCAGCTGGCGCTGGGTGATGAACTGCGACAGCGACATCAGCACGATGAGCACGACGGTCAGCAGCTTGACCTCGAGGCCGTCGCTGTTGAGGAAGGTCGACGACAGCGAGGCGCCGAAGATCTCCGAGCTGTCGGCCTGGCGGGCGAGCTCGACCGTCAGCGGGCCGATCTCGCGCTGGTTCACCACGTACTCGTTGAGCACCCGGAACAGCGCGAAGAAGATCGGCATCTGCAGCAGGATCGGCAGGCACGACGCGAACGGGTTGGTGCCCGTGCGCTTGTACAGCGCCATCGTCTCCTGCGTCATCGCCTGGCGCGACGCCTCGTCCTTCTTGCCCTTGTACTTGTCCTGGATCTTGCGCAGCTCGGGCTGGATCAGCTGCAGGCCGCGCGAGGCGTTGATCTGCTTGACGAACAGCGGGATCAGCAGGATGCGGATGACGACCGTCAGTCCCACGATCGACAGCGCCCAGGTCCACCCGGACGCCTCGTCCATGCCGGCCGCGGTGAGCAGCGAGTGGAACTGGACCATGATCCAGGCCACCGCGATCTCGAGCGGCTTCAGGATCTCCAACGTGGTCTCCTCGGGTGGGTCGGTCGTGCGGACGGGTCAGGGGTGGTGCGGGGCCGATCGGACGTGCTGCTCGGACCTGCGGACGCGGTCCCTCGCAGGAGGAACCTGATCGACGCCCCCCGGGTTCCACGGGTGGCACCGCCCGACCCGCCGGACGGCGAGCCAGGTGCCGCGCAGCGCGCCGTGCACGCGCAGCGCCTCGACCGCGTAGGCCGAGCAGGACGGGTAGAACCGGCACCGCGGCCCGAGCAGCGGCGAGACCAGCAGCTGGTAGGCCCGCACCAGCAGCACCAGCAGCAGCGACGGGAGCCGGACCAGGGTGCGGCGCACGGTGCTCACGGCCTGGCCGCCGCGTGGCGCAGGCACCGTTCGAGCGCGGGCCGCAGGTCGGCGTCCAGCTCGGCGCTGGTGCTGGTGGCCGCGGGCGGCAGCGCCCGCACCACCACCAGCGCACCGGCGGGGAGCTCGGGGAGCAGCGGGCGCATCAGGTGCCGGAGCCGGCGCTGGACGCGGTTGCGGACCACCGAGCCGCCGACGGCCTTGGAGACGACGAAGCCGACCAGGGGCACCTGGTCGGCGTGTCGGTCGTCGGGCGCGGCCTGCCGGACCGCGACGTGGACGACGAGCCGGCGGCGGCCGGAGCGCACCCCGTGCCGGATCGCCTGCGCGAAGTGCTCGCCGCGGACGAGACGGTGGCGCGCCGGCAGCACCGGTGCTCGCGCGCGTCAGCGGGCGTGGCTCAGGCCGACAGCTCGGCGCGGCCCTTGCGGCGGCGCGCCGCGAGGATGGCGCGGCCGGCGCGGGTGCGCATGCGCAGCCGGAAGCCGTGCGTCTTGGCCCTGCGGCGGTTGTTGGGCTGGAAGGTGCGCTTGCTCACGACGTCTCCGGGTCCTCGTACGGGGAAGGGTGTGGACGCGCGCGGGACGCGCGTCTCGGCCGGCCTGTGGCGGCGACCTCGGCGGTGCACGCGGGCGTGCGACAGCATCGGTGCCGACAGGCTCGTTCACGGTACGGCCCGGCCGAGGCGGGGTCAAACCGGTCCCTGCGTGGACGACGTCCCGCCCAACCGAAAATCGTCGCGCGAGGCGCGCCGTGCGGCCCGCAACCGGCCCGGCGTGTCGCGCGACCGGCGCCGATCCGGGCGTCCGCGAGGTGTCCTGATCGGGTTGTGGATGACTCCGCGGACTTGTTAGCGTCACCCGTCGCGGGACCGGACCGGCACGTCGTCCGGACCCGGTCGGACCGCTTGCCACCGCCCCCGCCCACAGGATGTGGACAAGTCTGTGGACCGCCTCCGGGCGACGTCGAAGGAGGCGCTGGGACTTGCCTGATTCCGCGGACCTGCTGCAGGTCTGGCGCGAGGTGACGGCCGACCTGCAGGGCGACTCCCGCGTGAGCCCCCAGCAGCTGGCGTTCCTGCGGCTCTCGCGCCCGCTCGCGTTCGTCGACGGCACCGCGCTGCTGGCCGTGCCGGACGAGCTCACCAAGCAGGTGCTCGAGAACCGGCTGCGCGAGCCCGTCACCGAGACGCTCAGCGCGCGGTTCTCCGCCCCGGTGCGGCTGGCGATCACGGTCGACCCCGACGCCACCGCCGTCCCCGACCCGGACGACGAGCCCGGCGTCGAGGAGCCCGAGCCGGTGCTCGCCGCGCCCGTGCCGGGCACCGGCCGCCACGTCGGCGCCCCCGAGTCGCGGCGCGAGCGCCAGGCCGAACCCGCCCGGCTCAACCCGCGCTACACCTTCGACACCTTCGTGATCGGCGCGTCGAACCGGTTCGCGCACGCCGCGAGCGTCGCGGTGGCCGAGGCGCCGGCCAAGGCGTACAACCCGCTGTTCGTCTACGGCGACTCCGGTCTGGGCAAGACCCACCTGCTGCACGCGATCGGCGACTACGCCCAGCACCTCTACCCGGGCGTGCGGGTGCGGTACGTGAACTCGGAGGAGTTCACCAACGAGTTCATCAACTCGATCCGCGACGACAAGGCGCAGGTGTTCCAGCGGCGCTACCGCGACGTCGACGTGCTGCTCGTCGACGACATCCAGTTCCTGCAGGGCAAGGTGCAGACGCAGGAGGAGTTCTTCCACACCTTCAACGCGCTGCACCAGGCGAACAAGCAGGTCGTGATCACCTCCGACCTGCCCCCCAAGCAGCTGTCCGGCTTCGAGGAGCGGATGCGCTCGCGGTTCGAGTGGGGCCTGCTCACCGACGTGCAGCCGCCCGACCTCGAGACCCGCATCGCGATCCTGCGCAAGAAGGCGATCGGCGACCAGCTGCGCGCCCCGGACGACGTGCTCGAGTACATCGCCTCGAAGATCGCGACGAACATCCGCGAGCTCGAGGGCGCGCTGATCCGGGTGACGGCGTTCGCGAGCCTGAACCGCCAGCCGGTCGACCTGCAGCTGGCCGAGGTCGTGCTCAAGGACCTGATCAGCGACGGCGACGGCCACGAGATCACCGCCTCGACGATCATGGCCCAGACCGCCGACTACTTCGGGCTCACGCTGGAGGACCTCACCGGCACCTCCCGCTCGCGGGTGCTGGTCACCGCGCGCCAGATCGCGATGTACCTGTGCCGCGAGATGACGGAGATGTCGCTGCCCAAGATCGGGCAGGCCTTCGGCGGCCGCGACCACACCACCGTCATGCACGCGAACCGCAAGGTGCGCGAGCTGATGACCGAGCGGCGCTCGATCTACAACCAGGTCACCGAGCTGACGAACCGGATCCGGCAGCAGCCCCGCGCCTAGGACTTCCCTACGCTCGGGGGGTGACCGACCCCGCCGAGCAGCTCGCTCCCCTCGTCAGCGCCGCCATCGAGCGCGCCCTCGGACCCGACCACGCCGGGGCCGACCCGGTGCTGCGCCCCAGCCGGTTCGCCGACGTGCAGGTGAACGCGCCGCTGGCGCTCGCCAAGGCGGTCGGCACCAGCCCGCGCGAGGTCGCGGCCCGCCTCGTCGACGCGCTCGAGCTCGACGGCGTGTGCTCGGCGGTCGAGGTCAGCGGTCCCGGTTTCGTCAACCTCACCTACGACGACCGGTGGCTGGAGTCGCTGCTCGCCGAGCAGGCCGCCGACGACCGGCTCGGGGTGCCGGCGCAGCCGCAGCAGGTCGTCCCGATCGACTACTCGGCGCCGAACGTCGCCAAGGAGATGCACGTCGGCCACCTGCGCACGACGGTCGTCGGCGACGCGCTGGCCCGCACGCTCGAGCACCTCGGCCACCACGTGGTGCGGCAGAACCACATCGGCGACTGGGGCACGCCGTTCGGCATGCTCATCGAGCACCTGGTCGACGTCGGCGAGGACTCCGACACGGCGCGGCTGCTGGAGAGCGACCCGAACGCCTTCTACCAGGCGGCCCGCACCCGCTTCGACGGCGACGAGGACTTCGCCGCCCGCGCCCGCGCCCGGGTGGTGAGCCTGCAGGCCCTCGACGAGGAGACGCTGCGGCTGTGGCGGCACCTGGTCGAGCTGTCCAAGGCCTACTTCCACCGCATCTACGACACGCTCGGCGTCACGCTCACCGACGACGACCTGGCGGGCGAGTCGACCTACAACGACGAGCTGGCCGGCATCTGCGCCGAGCTCGAGGAGCGCGGCATCGCCCGGGTCAGCGACGGCGCGCTGTGCGTGTTCCTCGACGGCTACACCGGCCGCGAGGGCAAGCCGGTGCCGCTCATCGTCCGCAAGAGCGACGGCGGGTACGGCTACGCCACCACCGACCTGGCCACCGTGCGGCACCGGGTGCGCGACCTCGGCGGCGACCGGCTGCTCTACGTCATCGGCGCGCCCCAGTCGCTGCACCTGCAGATGGTGTGGCAGACCGCGCGGGTCGCCGGCTGGCTGCCGGACGACGTCGAGGTGGTCCACGTCCAGATCGGCAACGTGCTCGGCGAGGACCGCAAGATCCTGCGCACCCGCTCGGGCAGCCCGCTGCGCCTGGTGCAGCTGCTCGACGAGGCGGTCGCCCACGCCCGGCGGATGGTCGACGAGGCCCGGCCCGAGCTCGACGAGGCGGTGCGCGCCGAGATCGCGCCGCAGGTGGGCATCGGGGCGGTGAAGTACGCCGACCTGTCGGTGGCGCACGACTCCGAGTACGTCTTCGACCTCGACCGGATGGTGCAGCTCACCGGCGCGACCGGGCCGTACCTGCAGTACGCGACGGCTCGCGTCCGCTCGATCTTCCGCGCCGCCGGCGAGGAGCCGCGACGCGGACCCGTCGCGCTCGGCGAGCCGGCCGAGCGGGCGCTCGCGCTGCGCCTGCTGCAGTTCGGCACCGTCGTCGCCCAGGTCGGCGACCAGCTCGAGCCGCACCGCCTCTGCGCGTACCTGTTCGAGCTGGCCCAGGACTTCTCCGCCTTCTACGAGGCCTGCCCCGTCCTGAAGGCCGAGCCGGACGTGCGCACCTCGCGCCTGGCGCTCGCCGCGCACACCCACGACGTCCTGGTGCAGGGCCTGGACCTGCTCGGGATCGCCGCTCCGGCGCAGATGTGACCCACTTCTGAAGCGGTTGACCACACCTGTGGACAAGCCTGTGGATCTGTGGACGGGCGGGGTGTCGGCGGTGGATCCGGGGTGGACGGGCGGCCGCCGGCGCGCACGGGCCGCTCGTCGTCCACCGCCCCGCACCGGTCGGCCCCGCGCCGTCCACAGGCCGCCCACAGCCGTCCGGACGGTCTGACCTGCGGGAACGCCCGTCGTCCCCAGCTCCCACAACCGCTATGACAACGACAAGTCCCTTGCTCTGATCCCGGGAGATCGAACGACGCACCTGGGGATGTGGACGGACCTGCCGGCCCCGCCCCGACCGACCGGGCGAGGACCCGCACCCGCTTACCGACTGACGGCGGTCTGTCGTACTGTCGTCCGCGCACGGCAGGCGCACCGCGGACGCGGCTGTGGGACATCGAGCACGCCCGTGCTCCGAGAGGGGTCGAAGTGAAGCTGCGCGTGGAGCGCGACGTGCTGGCCGAGGCCGTGGGCTGGACCGCGCGGTCGCTGCCGAGCCGCCCGCCCGTGCCCGTGCTGGCCGGCCTGCTGCTCGAGACCACCGACGAGGGCGTGCTGCGGCTGTCGGGGTTCGACTACGAGGTCTCGGCGCAGGTCGAGGTGCCCGCCCAGGTCGACGACCCGGGTCGCGCGCTCGTCTCCGGCCGGCTGCTCGCCGACATCTGCCGCAGCCTGCCCGACAAGCCGGTCGACCTCGTCCAGGACGGCGCCAAGATCGTCCTGACCTGCGGCGCCAGCCGGTTCACCCTCATGACGATGCCCGTCGAGGAGTACCCGGCCCGTCCGCAGATGCCGGCCGAGGCCGGCACCGTCGCCTCCGACGTGTTCAGCCAGGCCGTCGCCCAGGTCACCGTCGCCGCCAGCCGCGACGAGACGCTGCCGATCCTCACCGGCGTCCGGCTCGAGATCACCGGCGAGACCGTCACGCTGATGGCCACCGACCGCTACCGGCTCGCCCTGCGCGAGCTGCCGTGGCGCCCCGCCGCCGGCGACCTCGAGAGCGCGACCCTGGTGCGGGCACGCACCCTGTCCGAGGTCGCCAAGACCCTCGGCTCGGGCGGCGACGTCACCGTCGCGCTGTCCTCCGACGGCAGCGGCGGCCAGGACCTCATCGGCTTCTCGGCCGGCGGCCGCCGCACCACCTCGCTGCTCGTCGACGGCGACTACCCGAAGGTGCGGGCGCTGTTCCCGGCCAGCGCGCAGACGCACGCGGTCGTCGAGACCGCGGCGCTGGTCGAGGCGGTCCGCCGCGTGGCGCTGGTCGCCGAGCGCAACACCCCCGTCCGGTTGTCGTTCTCCGACGGCCAGGTCACGCTCGAGGCGGGCCAGGGCGACGACGCCCAGGCCTCCGAGGCGCTGGCCGCCAGCCTGGTGGGCGAGGACATCACGATCGCGTTCAACCCCTCGTTCCTGCTCGACGGCCTCGGCGCGCTCGGCACCTCGCACGTGCGGCTGTCGTTCACCCAGGCCACCAAGCCCGCGGTGCTCACCGGGCAGACCTCGGCCGAGGGCGACGACGACACCGCGTACAAGTACCTGCTGATGCCGGTGCGGATGGCGGGCTGAGCCCACCAGCCGCCGCCCCACCCGCGCCCGACCCGAGCTCGACCCCCCGACCCCAGGAGCAAGCTGTGCACATCGGACTCGTCGGCCTCGGGAAGATGGGCTTCAACATGCGCGAGCGGCTGCGCCGCGGCGGTGTCGAGGTCACCGGGTTCGACCGCAACCCCGAGGTCACCGACGTCGACTCGCTCGCCGCGCTGGTCGAGGCGCTGCCGGCGCCGCGCACGGTCTGGATCATGGTCCCGGTCGAGGTCGTCGAGCCGGTGGTCGAGGAGCTCGCGGGCCTGCTGTCCGAGGGCGACCTGGTGATCGAGGGCGGCAACTCCCGGTTCAGCCAGGACGCCGTCAACGCCGCCACGCTCGGCGAGCACGGCATCGGCTACCTCGACTGCGGCGTCTCCGGCGGCGTGTGGGGCCTCGACAACGGCTACGGCCTGATGGTCGGTGGCGACGCCGCGCTGGTCGAGCGCTCGATGCCGGTGTTCGACGCGCTGCGGCCCGAGGGCCCGCGCGAGGAGGGCTTCGTCCACGCGGGCGCCGTCGGCGCCGGGCACTACGCGAAGATGGTGCACAACGGCATCGAGTACGGCCTGATGCACGCCTACGCCGAGGGCTACGAGCTGCTCGCCGCCAAGGACATCGTCACCGACGTGCACGGCACCTTCCAGGCGTGGACCCGCGGCACCGTCGTCCGGTCGTGGCTGCTCGACCTGCTGGTGAAGGCGCTCGACGAGGACCCCGGGCTGGCGGGCATCAAGGGCTACGCGAACGACTCCGGCGAGGGCCGGTGGACCGTCGAGGAGGCGATCGCGAACGCGGTGCCGATGCCGGTCATCAGCGCCGCGCTGTTCGCCCGGTTCGCCTCCCGCCAGGACGACTCGCCCGCGATGAAGGCGGTCGCCGCCCTGCGCAACCAGTTCGGCGGCCACGCGGTCACCGCGGCCGGCGACGGCCCGGGCGTCTCCCCCGAGCACGCCGACGAGGCCGGCCCGAGCTCGGGTGCCGGCGAGGTGCACTGACCTGCACGTCGCCCACCTGTCGCTGGCCGACTTCCGCAGCTACCCCCAGGTCGAGCTCCCGCTCTCGCCCGGTCCCACCGCGCTCGTCGGCCGCAACGGCCAGGGCAAGACCAACCTGGTCGAGGCGATCGGGTACGTCGCGACGCTGGCGAGCCACCGGGTCGCCACCGACGCCCCCCTGGTGCGGGCCGGCGCCGAGCGCGCCGTCGTGCGCACGTCCGTCGTCCGCGACGGGCGCCCGACCCTGGTCGAGCTCGAGATCACGCCCGGGCGCGCCAACCGCGCGCGGGTGAACCGCTCGCCGGTCCCGCGCCCGCGCGAGGTGCTCGGCCTGCTGCGCACCGTGCTGTTCGCCCCCGAGGACCTCGCCCTGGTCAAGGGCGACCCGGAGGGCCGGCGCCGCTTCGTCGACGACCTGCTCGTGCTGCTCGCCCCGCGGTACGCCGGCGTCCGCGCCGACTACGACCGCGTGCTGCGCCAGCGCAACACGCTGCTGAAGCAGGCCGCGCCGCCGCGCTCGTCCCGCGGCCGCCGCGAGCGGGTGCCGGACGCGTCCGGCGCGAGCGTCGACTCCACCCTCGACGTCTGGGACGACCAGCTCGCCGCGCTCGGCGGCGAGCTGCTGGCCGCGCGGCTGTTCCTGCTGCGCCGGCTCGCCCCGCACGTGCAGGAGTCGTACCGGCAGGTCTCGGACGCCGAGGGCCTGGCCGTGCTCGGCTACCGCTCCACCCTCGAGGAGGCGACGCCGGCGCTCGCGGGCGTGCTGGCGGGCGACGGCGAGCTGCCCGGCCGGGCCGACCTCACCGCCGCGATGGCGGCCGCGCTCGCCCAGGCCCGCCCGCGCGACCTCGAGCGCCGGCAGTCCACCGTCGGGCCGCACCGCGACGACGTGCAGCTCGACCTCGGCGAGCTGCCCGCGAAGGGCTACGCCTCGCACGGCGAGTCGTGGTCGTACGCGCTCGCGCTGCGGCTGGCGTCCTACCAGCTGTTGCGCGCGGAGGCCGGCGCGGGCGACGGTGACCCCGTGCTGGTGCTCGACGACGTCTTCGCCGAGCTCGACTCCGGCCGCCGCACCCGCCTCGCGGGCCTGGTGGCCGGGGCCGAGCAGGTGCTGGTGACGGCCGCCGTCGAGGCCGACGTCCCCGCCGAGCTGGCCGGCGACCGCGTCCAGGTGCAGGCCGGTGAGGTGACCCGTGGCTGACGACGCCGGTCCGGCCGCGTCCGAGCAGGAGCCGGAGCCGGCGCCGCAGGGCGCCGACGCCGCCCGCGCCGCGCTCGCGCGGG